>JAUZPM010000004.1 GCA_030705925.1 Bacillota bacterium | reverse complement strand
TGTGTTACAACAGCTTTATACGGCGCCTCACCTTTTGTTGCAACAGCAGTCAGAAGTGAAGATTGGAACCAGCCGCGATACTGGTCTGCACCCTCAAGGTATAAATCAGCCGGCCATTTTAGATAATCCCGGCCAGCGCAAACAGCTGCGTGTGACGAACCGGAATCGAACCAGACATCCATAATGTCTTTTTCTTTTTTAAAATGGGTTCCACCGCAGTGCGGACATTTATAACCATCCGGCAAAAGTTCACTCGCATCCTTGGCATACCACGCATCTGGGCCTTCAGATTTGAATATCTTAACTACATTATTGATTGTATCTTTATTGATGATTTCCTTTTTACAGTCCTCACAATAGAAAATAGGTATAGGAACACCCCAAGTGCGCTGACGTGAAATGCACCAGTCACTGCGGTCACGCACCATATTTTTGATACGTTCTTCACCCCATTCAGGAATCCAGCGAACCCCTTCAATCTGCTTGACAGCCGCATCCGCAAAATCTGATATAGAGCAGAACCATTGTTCTGTTGCACGGAAAAGGACTGGCTCTTTACAGCGCCAGCAGTGTGGATATTGATGGATAATCTTCTCCATTGCAAACAAATTGCCTGTTTCCTCAAGATGCTTTGCAATAACTTTGTTTGCCTCATTAGTTGTAAGCCCTTTTACAAAATCACCGGCCTCCGCAGTCATTCTGCCATTGCTGTCAACCGGAACAATCATCGGAATCTCCGGATAATTTCTGCATACTTCATAGTCTTCAACGCCATGACCAGGGGCAGTATGAACACATCCAGTGCCACTCTCCAGCGTAACATGGTCTCCGACAATGACTATTGATTTACGATCCAGGAAAGGATGTGCGGTTTCGATATATTCAAGATCACTGCCACGGATTTCGCCTATTTTTTCATAGTTGTCCTTTTTACCTGCCTTCATTGCTGCATCAGCAAGCTCGCTTGCCATGACAAAATATTCGTTTCCGCATTTAATTAGAGAGTAATCATATGAAGGTCCTACTGCAATAGCTACGTTTGCAGGCAATGTCCAGGTTGTTGTCGTCCATATTACTACATAAGTATTATTTAGATCAGCGCCAAGCGCTGACAATTTTCCCTTGTCATCTGTTACTTTAAATTTAACATAAATAGAATAGCATGTATCCTCAGCATATTCTATTTCAGCCTCTGCAAGCGCAGTCTGACATTCAGGGCACCAGTAAACAGGCTTTAAACCTTTATAAATATAACCCTTTTGTGCCATTTCACCGAACACTTCGATCTGTGCGGCAACATAATCATTGGTAAGAGTCATATACGGATTATCCCATTCGCCGAGAACACCAAGTCTTACAAACTGTTTTGTCTGATCTTTAACAAATCCAAGTGCAAAGTCACGGCACATTTTACGAAGCTCTAAAGTCGAAATCTGCTGGGTTGACTCCATACCCGCCTTTTTGCGCGCCTTGAGTTCGGTGGGCAAACCATGCGTATCAAATCCTGGAACATAAGGGGTTTTGAACCCAGTCATGCTTTTATATTTTATAATAAAATCCTTCAGCACTTTGTTTAGTGCAGTTCCAAGGTGAATAGTCCCGTTTGCATAAGGAGGACCATCATGAAGCAAAAACATCGGTTTCCCCTCGTTATGCTTCAAAAGCTGTTTATAAAGGTCTTCTTTATCCCATTTATCCAGCATCTGAGGCTCACGTGACGGCAGATTAGCCCTCATTGGAAATAATTTATCCGTATCTTTAGACGGCAGATTAAGCGTCGAGTTATAATCAAGTGCCATGAATAATTTCTCCCTTTTTAGTCCTTTTTGTTTTTCTTCTTTCTGCCGAACAGACCGTGCCCGACCTGTTCATCTATATCAAAATCCTCTCCGAATCGAATATCGTCTTTGAAAGAAGACTCAATGGGGATTTCCTCCTCATCGTAAAGTTCGTCGTTAAGGGATTTTTCAGTGTCATAATTAAGAGCATTGACATCTTCCGGAGACTCATTCGGTTTTTCCGGGTGCTGCTCCTTATCGTTTTTTTCATTTTGCGGTTCGGCTTTATTTTCGCTGGCATTTTCAGTCATTACTACTGGAATAGTAATATCTTCATTTTTAATTCCGCGAAGCCTCTGCTCCGCCTCTTCCACTGCTGCTAGCATATCCTCTGAATCAAACAGCGGAAGCTTGATAATGCTATCATAATGAATCTTATAATGAAAAACAAGTTTCTCCTTATAAGCCTTTATATCGTCGTTTAATTTTTTAATTTCTCCGCGTTTTTCTTTTATCACTCTATCAAGAGACGATAATATTTCATCTCTTTTGCTGATTGTATCCTGCATGATACTTTCAGATTTTTCATTAGCCTCCATAATAAGGCTGTCGCATAATAGCTTAACATTGTCAACCGCGATTTTGATTGCTTCCTCATCTTTTTTATATGCAGCAACCATAGCCGCAAGCTTTTTAACCGTTTCAGAAAGAGTTGCATTTTCGGTATAAAGCCGCTCATAGTCGTGAAGCAATTCACCTAAGTATTCATCGATCTCAGCCGCATTGTAACCGCCAAGATTTTTTTTAAACGTCCTGTTTCTTAAATCGGACGGTTTTAACATGTCTTCCCCACCTTTTAAAATAAGCTAGGGCCTCCAAAACAAGAAGATCCTATCAATAAAGCCCAGTATAATAAGCAAAACTATTGGTGAAAAGTCGATAGGCATGCCGCGAAGAACATCTATCCTCGATAGCAGCTTTCTTATCGGCTGAAGCATTGGTTCAGTTAATACGTGTATAATTTCATAAATATGAAGCAGTGTTCCCCTAAGAGGAAACCATGACATTACCGCACGCGCGATTATAAGGATATATAAAAAATCAATTATATAACTCAAAATAAAATATAAAAAGGTTAAGACCGATGGCATCATATACCTCCGTTAATAGAAAACGCCGGTACTCTCAAGCTCATCCAGCAGGTCACCCATTATATCAACATTATATGGAGTTATAATAAAGGTGCTGTTGGCGACTTTTTTAATCTGACCGTCGTTAGCATAGGCAACTCCGCTTAAGAAATCGACTAGTCTGCGGCTTACCTCCTTATTTGTAGATTCAAGATTAAGAACTACAGTTCTTTTATCATTGAGATGATCCGCAATACTAACAGCGTCATCAAAGCGCTCTGGTTTAACAAGCACTACCTGAAGCTGTGCTGTAGTATGTATGTTTAATACTTTACCGCTCTTCTTTTCGTTTGAATTGTATATAGCCTTATCGTCAAAACTTTTTTGTTTATCTTTCTTGTCTTCTGTTTTAGCAATAATATCCATATCGTCCTGTTCAAGTTCATAACTTTCGTCATCTGATCCAATAAATTCTTTGATTTTCCCTAATAATCCCATATTATGACCTCCGATCTTATATATATATTCTTTCTCCAAACAGTCTGGTCCCGATGCGAACCATGGTGGCGCCCGCTTCAATAGCAAGCGGGAAATCAGCACTCATGCCCATGGATAAATGCTTTATATCTGTGCCTGGAATATTGCGTTCACGAAGAACATCAAACATTTTTCTCATTCTTCTAAAGTAGTCACAAAGCTCGTCTTGTGTTGCATTAAGTGGCGGAATTGCCATAAGCCCGCAAAGGCGTATATTTTTAAGAAAGGAAATATCGGATATCAGCTTGTCCAGCCCGTCCGGAGAGATACCGCTTTTCGACTCTTCTCCTCCAATATTTACCTCTATTAGTATATCCATTATACGACCGATTTTTGCGGACTGCCTGTCAATTTCCTTTGCGAGCGCAATATTGTCAACAGACTGAATCAAAGAAACTTTATCAACAATATATTTTACCTTATTTCTTTGCAAATGTCCAATAAAATGAAAATTTATTTTATTAGTATTACTTATTTTAGGATATTTATCGCAAAATTCCTGCACATAATTTTCACCTATATCAGTAATCCCTAGATTTACAGCTTCATCGATAAGCTCTGCCGGTTTCGTCTTTGACACGCCGACGATCGTAATATCCTCTTTTTTTCTTCCGCTCTTTTTCGCCGCTTTCTCGATTTCACCCATTATTTCATCTATTTTTTCCTGCACGCTAGTTTACCACCTTGCCGTCATATAAATTCTTACCTGCAACTATAACCTGATCATATAATTTTACACCGTTGTTAGAGTCATCAGCTTTTATTATGATGTATTGGTCCTTGTTTACCAAAATATCAACAGGCTCAAACTGTATCACTGAACCGCGCCGGACGAATACACCAGTTTTATTATTTTGCACTCGCAAGGCTCCGCCAGGTACACGCAGCCCATCATATGAACTTTTTACGATTTGGACGGTTTGATTACGAATAGTATTAATCTCGTTTAGTACATATGAACTGCTTATTATAACGAGACATTTGTCCCCGTCTTCCGAAACCGATTTTATAGTAGCGGGAACAAGTATATCAAGTGCGAATGGGAAGCGCAGATTGACTGCACTTCCCTCTTTCAAATCGCCTAAATCCTTTTTATTCAGAACAGTTGCAAAATACCATTCATATCCAACGACAAGTTTGCCTATAACTGAAGATGTATCCTCTTTTTTAAATTGAAGTTTTGGAAGTGCTTCAATATCATTTACAGTCAGCTTGTCTACGACATCAGGAGTAAGCTTGTCCTCAAGTCCGTCAACAGTATTTACAAAGCATCCGGGTTCAGAAGCATATATCGCGCTTACAGTTCCAGAAAGAGCCAACTTTTTTTTGTCGTATTCAGCTTGAAGACTATTAAGTGCAGCCTTCACCGTATCTTCATTGCCTGTAATTGCTTGCTTTCTGTTAAGATACATAGAAAGGTCGCTTTCTTCATTATATATTTTCATGCCGTCTCCGTCAGATGCCTGAGAAGATATGTTTTTATACATATCATTTATTTTTTGATCAATCTCCGCAATTTCCGACGTGCCATATGAAAGATTATCCAGACTTCTCTGGTAAATATCTATTTTTTCAGCAAGCTTATTAACCTCAAGCCTTTTTTCAAGTTCTTCTTCGCTGCTGTAAACAGATGCAATACGGCCTCCCTTTGCTACTCTTTCTCCGCTGGCCCTGTCAACTGCAAGCACTCCCTTATATGATTGCTTGAGCACCATTTCATCACGAATAATATAACCGTTCGCAGAAATATCATCATAGGCAGTTCCCATGTACGCCGTCTGGACAGTATAATCAGGCTGAAAGAAACCGCTGAGCTGAAAGATAAAATACGCGGTCACTAAAACCACCGACACCACACCTATTAACCTTACCGCGCGTTTTTCCACCTAATTCACCGCCATTTTTAATCTAAGCCGTCTCCTGCTCTCCTATCCCTCCACCTGTAAGTATATTAACCGCACGGGCTGGGATTATAGTTGAGATAGCATGTTTATATACAGCATTCTGCATTCCGCAGTTCTCGACAATAACTAAAAAACTATCAAATCCGCGTACTGTTCCGACAATTTTAACGCCGTTCATCAAATACATAGTAACCGGGATTTTTTCTTTTCTTACCTGATTTAAAAAAATGTCCTGTAAATTTAAATTTGTTTTCATATTTTTTATTCCTCCTTTTATGTTGTCAACAGTATATCACATTAAGAAGGAATTTTCTACCATTATTTTACTTTTACTATAAATTTCTTCAAAGTTTTCCTTATCTGTAAAAAACCAGTGTATCTTATCGTTTCTTCTAAACCATGTAAGCTGACGTTTTGCATATCTGCGTGATTCCATTTTTACGATCTCAACTGCTTCAGTAATACTGCCGCCAGTTTTAAGTGCGATTGCGATCTCTTTATATCCTATAGCCTGCATGGCCGTCGTGTCAAGAGGAATACCTTTATTTAAAAGATTTTTTACCTCATCCACAAGCCCCTGTTCTATCATTGTGTCAACTCTGATATTTATCCGGTCATATAATAATTGCCTGTTTTCGCAGGTTAATCCTATATAAAGCGGCTCATATGGGCTTTCATTGACTGAACGCCGCTCCCACTCACTCATAGTTACACCTGTGGTAAAATAAATCTCAAGTGCCCGTATCAGTCGTTTCTTGTCGTTTTCATGAAGTCTGTCCGCCACGGCGGGATCTATTTTTAAAAGCTTCTCTTTAAGTTCCAAGCCGCTAAACTCTGAAAGCTCGCCCCGGATTTTTTCATCATATTTAATCTCACCAAAACGTGTACCTGAAACAAGTGTATCAATATATAACCCTGTCCCTCCGGCAAGAATCGGAATCTTACCTTTTTGTGCTATATCAGATATGACTTGCCCCGCTTTACTGACATAATCCGAAACGCTGTATCGCCTATCGGGATATACTATATCGATCATATAATGTGGAATGCCGTTCATTTCATTCTCAGTCGGTTTAGCTGTCCCAATGTCCATCCCTTTATATATCTGCATCGAGTCTGCCGAAACAACCGCGGTATCAAAAGCCTTCGCAAGCATCACCGCAAGTTTGGTTTTCCCCGAAGCAGTAGGTCCGCAAACAACTATAAGCGGTATTTTATTACTCATTGCTGCCTCTTAAACTGTTTTTCAAAATAAGACTTTGTAAGCTCTAAAACCACAGGCCTTCCATGCGGGCAATGCTTGATATCGGGCTGAGCCAACAGCTCTTTTACTAGATTCAAAATATCTTCATATGCGTTATGCTGACCGCCCTTTATGGCGGCTTTGCAAGCTATCGAGTGGAGTATGTCGTCGTAAACCTCTGGTCGTGGGTCGCGTTTTCCACTCTGAAGCTGTGAAGCTATATCAATTATAAGGCCATTGATATCAGCCCAGCTGAGTTCTGTCGGCACCCCTCTTACCAAAAGCTCGTTTGTTCCGAATATTTCAGCCTCGAAACCGAGTTTCTCTAAAAACTTCATATTTTCTGCTATTTGTGCAAGCTCGTTTGGCGTAAGGCTTACAACTACTGGTTGAAGCAACGCTTGTGTCGAAGCGGTATGCTCTCTAGTTTTTAGCTTTTCATAAAGCATACGTTCCTGAGCTGCGTGTTTATCTATAAATAATACTTTATCATCAAATTCCGCTATTATATATGTATTAAAAAGCTCTCCTGCAATCCTGAATTTTTCTTCTTCTGCAAGAGTCTCCTGCTTGATCTCATTTTCGCAAAACGTTACTTCTTCATTTTCCTGTGTATTATCGGCCTCTATTCTTCCCTGTTCTTCCTGCTTTCCTGTTTCTGCTGGATCAGGAATTACAGGTTTAAGCGTTTTGCCTACTTCCGACGAATAATTAAGCATAAATTTTGCGGCGTCGGCTGGCTCTGATGCGCAAACTTTTAGGCTGCCCGAAATATCCGGATAACTCCAATCTGCAGCGCTGATATCGATGTTGGCAGACGGCTTACTTATTTTTGGTGCTGTTTCTTGAACAAATTCATTCTTCGGATTCTGAATATCCACCGTTTTTTCATCTGATGTCTTTATCGGAAGGCGCATTTCTTGCCTTTTATTATCATTTGCCAATGTCTCTCTTACCGCAAAGAATATAGCGTCATACATAGATCGCTCGTCAGAAAATTTGACCTCAATCTTTGACGGGTGCACATTGACGTCTACAGCACCAAAATCTATTTCAGCATTTAAAACACAGATTGGATATTTTCCAACCATTATGCTGTGTTTCATTGATTCTTCAAGTGCAATTGAAAGCACGCGAGATTTTACCATACGGGAGTTGACTGAAAAATGCTGCATATTGCGATTGGGTCTAGCCGTTTCGGGTTTCCCTACAAATCCTGTTACATGGATACCTTCACTGCTGAAATCGACCGGAAGCATCAATGATGATGTTTCCTTGCCAAAGCATGCGTAAACAGCCGCTGACAGTCCCGTTCCTGGTGAAAACAAGGTTTCCCTTCCATCTCTGATAAATCTGATTTGTATAAAAGGATTACAAAGCGCAATATTTTGAACAAGGCCGGCAATAGAAGCCGATTCGGTAACATCTTTTTTTAGAAACTTCCTGCGTGCAGGCGTATTGAAAAACAAGTCTCTAACTATTATAGTTGTCCCGGCGGGTGCGCCCGTTTCCTCTGTAATTTTTAGCTCTCCGCCTTCAACCACAACGCGTGTGCCGGATGTTGAATCTTTTTCACAGGTAATAAGTTCAGTCTTTGATACAGATGCTATAGCCGCAAGCGCTTCTCCCCGAAATCCCAGCGTCTTTATTGCAGAGAGATCCTCGGCTCTTGAAATCTTGCTTGTGGCATGTCTTAAAAAAGCCTTTGCCGCGTCTTCGCTGTTCATGCCGCAGCCGTCATCCGTAATCCTGATGTAAGTTGAACCGCCATTCTTAATTTCAATAGTGACCGATTTGCTTCCCGCGTCGATTGCATTCTCGATCAGTTCCTTGACAACAGAGGAAGGGCGGTCAACAACTTCTCCCGCGGCGATAAGATTAGCAACCTGTTTGCTTAAAAGCTGTATCCTGTTCAACATATCACCTCTTATCTAGCACACAATTATTTTCTCTGCTCTCTTTTTTAATTCATAGAGTTTGTTCATACCCTCGATAGGCGTTAGAGTATTGAGATCAATATCAATGATTTCCTTAAGAAGCGCATTTTGAGATTCCCCGGTTATATTAAGCTGAAAATCATCTTCAGCTTCGCTTTGTACAATGTTTTTTCTTGTAAACGTTTCTTTTCCGCCGTCAAGATCTTTAAGAATATGCTTTGCACGTTCAATAACAGTATCCGGCACGCCCGCAAGCTTCGCAACCTCGATGCCATAGCTTTCGTCGGCGCCTCCCCTTACAATTCTCCGTAAAAACGTTATATCGTCTCCCCGTTTTTTAACAGCGATATTGTAATTTTTAACGCCTTCAAACTGACCCTCAAGTTCAGTAAGCTCATGATAATGAGTTGCAAAAAGTGTTTTTGCCCCAAGTTTCTTTTTATCTGCTGCAAATTCCAACACAGCACGTGCAATGCTCATACCATCGAATGTGCTTGTCCCACGTCCGATCTCGTCAAATATGATCAGACTGTTTTTTGTCGCATTTTTAAGTATGTATGCAACCTCGCTCATTTCAACCATAAAGGTTGATCGGCCTGTTGATAAATCATCAGAGGCTCCCACACGGGTAAAAATCTTATCCGCAACTGGAATTTTGGCGCTTTTTGCGGGAACAAAGCTGCCAACCTGAGCCATAAGCACGATTATCGCAACCTGGCGCATATAAGTCGATTTGCCCGCCATATTCGGCCCCGTAATTATTGCAAGCCTGTTATCTCCGCAATCGAGCAGTGTATCGTTAGGGACGAACATCGTATCATTAAGCATATCTTCCACAACAGGATGACGTCCCTCCTTTATGTCTATTGCCCCGGAGGTTATTATTTCAGGCATTGTATACCTATTTTTTCTAGCAGCCTCGGCAAAACCACAAAGCACATCAAGCGCAGCAAGAGATTGAGCCGCACTCTGGATTCTGTCGGAAGCCGCCATTACTTTATCGCGGACGGAAAGAAACAGCTCATACTCAAGTGTTTTTACATGCTCGCTAGCACTTAAAACCTTTTCCTCGATAGTTTTGAGTTCTTCCGTTATAAACCGCTCACAGTTAGTAAGCGTCTGTTTTCTTATGTATCTTTCAGGAACCATCGAAAGGTATGAATTTGTAACTTCAATAAAATATCCAAAGACTTTATTATAGGCTATGCGCAAGTTTTTAATGCCTGTTTCTTCACGTTCCCTGTTTTCGATCCCAGCAAGCAGGGAACGGCTGTCAGTCATCAGCATTCTAAGCTCATCTACGGTTTCATTATAGCCTTTTTTAATAAGTCCTCCCTCACGCACTGAAAACGGCGGCTCATCTTCAATTGCCTTGGCAATAAGCTGCCTAATATCATCAAGATCATCTATTTCGTCGGCAAGACGCGTAAGATAACCGTTTTGAGCCTCAAGCGCCGCGGCTTTTACCGCCGGAAGCTTAGAAAGCGTTGCTTCAAGAGATTTCAGGTCACGGCAGTTTGCCGTTCCGAAAACAACTCTCGAAATAATACGTTCAATATCATATACGCCCTTTAGATTTTCTGAAAGCGTATCACGCACTGCATCTTTGGCATATAGAGCATCAACAGCGGTTAGCCTGTTATTTATATGTACTGCGCTGCACAGCGGCTGTTCTATCCATCTTCTTAATAGTCTGCCGCCCATTGACGTTTTTGTCCTGTCAAGGACGCCTAAAAGCGAACCTCTTTTCTCTCCCTTACGCATTGTCTCAGTAAGTTCGAGATTGCGCCTTGTTGCGGCGTCAAGCTCCATATACTCGCTCTGCTTATAAAACTCAATACTGCTTATGTTTATAAGATTTTTTTTTTGAGTATCCAGTAAATAATTGATAAGAGCTCCTGATGCGGATACTACAAGCTTGAAATCCAAAATTTCGCGTGAAATATCCTTTGGAAACTTATTATTAATTATTTCAAGACACTCATCATAATCAAAATGACGCTGCTCATACGGTGTCAGCAGCGCCTCAAGTTTTTCGCTTATAAATGCCATAAGCTCACGGCTTACATTTGCGTCACCGTTTAAAAGTATCTCACGCGGATTAAATTTCGCAAGCTCATTTATCAGCCTTTGGGTCAGATTCCCGCCGCTGTCAAGCATAGTTGCGGATAGCGCACCTGTAGATACATCTGCAAAAGCTATGCCCGCAACTTCACCCTCAGCACATATGGAAGCAATATAATTATTTTTACGCTCGTCGAGCATACTGTTGTCAGTCACCGTTCCAGGAGTTATTATGCGGACTATATCACGTTTAACAAGACCTTTTGCAAGTTTCGGGTCTTCCATCTGCTCGCATATTGCAACCTTATATCCTCTGCTTACAAGCCTTGCAATATAGCTTTCACAGCTGTGATAAGGGACGCCGCACATCGGCGCCCTTTCTTCCTGCCCGCAGTCACGGCCAGTAAGTGTCAAATCCAACTCTTTAGAGGCTAATTTTGCATCGTCATAAAACATCTCATAGAAATCGCCAAGCCGATAGAATAATATACAGTCCTCAGTTTGCTTTTTTATCTCGAAGTACTGCTGCATCATTGGTGTTGTCTCTGCCACTTTCTCACCCCTTCCATGCTGTCTCTTTTTTAATGGCAGCCACTACAGCCGCTGCACTTATCGGGAGAACAGCCGCCTTCCTCTCCGGTTATATAAAAGTCAATGATAGAATTAACTTCATTCATAAGCTTTTCCATCTCATTTTTAGCGTTTAAAAAGGACAGCATATTTTCATTTTTGATTATTTGGTCATAAAGAACCTGCATCGCATTTGATAAATTTTCAAGCTTAGCATTATCCTTAATACCTTTCTGATTTTCTGTAACAAGATCATTTCTAATTGTGTCATAACGAACAAGCATTGCCTGAAGTTCCTCATCGTTATCATGAATTAAGCGGGCTTTTTCGTAGGAAATATATCTTTCGTCCTCTATAATTGCCTGTCCAAGTTCTTTTGCTTTATCTTCTACGCTCATCTTTGTGCTCCTTTAATATTTATTTCATAAGCTCGCCCGTTGTTGACCATGCGCGTGCTTCAATGATCTTAACATTTGCGAATGTTCCAGTCAGATCCTCATCTGTCTTAAAATGTACAAGTCGCCCCCCGCTGGTTCTTCCCGTCATAAAATCGCTGTCTGTCTTGCTGACGCCTTCAACCAGCACCCTCTGTATAGAACCTAAAAGGTGTTCGCCACGAGCCTTGGATATTTCATTTTGGGTTTCCATAAGTCTGCTAAGTCTGTCCTGTTTTTCCTTTTGAGGCACCTGCCCTTCCATTTCAGCCGCCGGTGTGCGGCGTCTTTTGGAATAAATAAATGTGAAAAGTCCGTCGTATTCAACCTCTTTGATAAGTGAAACGGTATCCATAAAGTCTTCTTCAGTTTCACCGGGAAATCCGACAATTATATCACTTGTAAAAGCGATATCCGGCATTACTGAACGTGCATATTTTACAAGTTCCAAATATTGTTCTCTTGTATATCTTCTGTTCATTGCCTTAAGAATCCGGTTGCTTCCCGATTGAATCGGCAGATGAAGGTGATTTTCAACTTTTTCACAGGATGCCATTGTATCCATAAGCTTTTTAGTCGCATCTTTCGGATGACTCGTCATAAATCTGATAATAAAATCCCCAGGAAGAGCGTTTAGGGCAGTCAGCAGGTCCGAAAAATCTTTTCCTTCGTCAAGATCCTTGCCGTAAGAATTTACATTCTGTCCAAGAAGGGTAATTTCTTTATACCCCTGACTGGCAAGAGTTTTCACTTCTTCCACAATGCTGTCAAAATGTCTGCTTCGTTCCCTTCCGCGGACATATGGCACAACGCAGTATGAGCAAAAATTGTTGCAGCCATACATTACAGTAACCCAAGCCTGAAAAGAGCTTTCACGTCTTACCGGCATATCCTCTATTATTGGCGTTGCGGTTTCAGTTATTTCAACATGGCGATCCCTGTTTGTTAATACATCATAAAGCATCTCTGGCAGCTTATAGAATGTGTGCGTCCCGAAAACCATATCTATATGCGGATACTTTTTCATGATTTCATCAATTCTATGTTGCTGCTGCATCATACATCCGCATAGCACGATCACAAGCTCAGGGCGTTTGTTTTTCAAATGTTTCAAAGCGCCGATGTTGCCGAATACCTTTAGTTCCGCATGTTCTCTGACCGCACATGTATTAAACAGAATAACGTCAGCTTTTTCCCGCTCGTCCGTCATTTCAAAACCCATATTTGTAAGCATGCCGCGCATCCTGTCACTGTCAGCTTCATTTTGCTGGCAGCCATAAGTCTGTATCATAGCAAACCTGGTTTCACCGGCACTTAACGCTTTGACCTTTTCAATAAATTGATGCTGTTTTCCAAGTTCTTCCTCTGTAATATTGTGCAGGACCTCTCTCATTTATCTTCTCCGGAAAGTAATATTTTTAAACCCTTCCTAAAGAAAGGCTCTATATAACGTGGTACTTCTTTGAGTTATATAGATTTAATTATACTTCCGCGGCAGGCTCATGTCAATTCTGGAAATTTATTTGCAGGTTTTATCGTGGTTCAACAGTCTCCGGTTTTCTTGCTATAAAAGTAAGTGTTTTTCTCGGCTGTTTTAACGCAAGTGATAATAGCTTAGATGCTTCTGCCCTTGACAAGGCAATTTGTGGCCTGAAAGTACCGTTAGGGTATCCGCCTATAACGCTTGCAATCGAAAGTCTGACTATCGCGCTTGATGACCAAATGTTAGAAGACACATCACTATAAAATGTTTGGTTATAATCTACAGTGGTTGGAAGATTTAAAATTCTGTCAAGCATAACGGCAAATTGCTCTCTAGAAGTTGGTGCATCTGGCTTAAAAGTACCGTCAGGGAAACCATCTATAATACCATAAGCAGCAGCGGTTCTAATATATTCTTCAGCCCAGTGCCCTGGGGTATCTTTAAATCCTTCAGATTGAACATTTATTGAAAGACCTAATGCCCTTACAAGCATAGCCGCAGCCTGACCGCGCGTAAGCTGCCCATCAGGGTTGAATGTGTCATCTTCTACGCCTTTTAAAACCCCTGCGCTGTTAAGTTCGATTATATACTGCTGCGCCCAATGTCTTGATATATCCCAGAACGGAAGTCCTGTAAGCCATTCACGGTATACTTCCCAAATAGTCTGTGATTCCTGCCCGAGCGCCCAGCTTCCGACACCTGCTAAGCCGTATGCTTTAACAAGCGAAACTTTTTTTCTAAGTGATCTCTCATTTTCATACCAAATATCATAAGTGCCGGCTTTAAGCTGTTTGCCGCCCCATAAACCCATACTTACATTGGTCTGAGAAATATAGATTGTTGCCCTTGCGCACTCATTTTTCAGATCATACCATTTAGCAGTACCATACTCTGAAACAAGGCCCTCAATATCAGACATTGTAAGTGCCTTTCCCGCAACACTTCCGTCTTTTGACCAATATCGTCCGTAAAAAGGTATCCCTAAAACTACTTTTTCTGGAGGAACATATAGAAGTGCATATTTTATAGACCCCTCGACAAATGAGATTCCCGCAACTGGTCCCGCAATGCCTCCACTGTAATGTTCATCGTAAGCCATTACAAATATTCTGTCTGCATACTGCGAAAGAGCGCCGTAATCATAAGCGCCCTGCCAGCCAGTGCTAAGGCTCCAGGGATTAGGCGCGACACAAACAGACAGAATTGATCCTGTTGGCAAATCAGTTGCAAGCAGCTTAATAAAATCAGTAAAATTGTCTCTGTCACTTTCATTTATATTTTCAATATCTATATTTACACCATCATACCCATACTGTATAACAGCTGTTGCTATTTCGGCTGCCAGATTTTTTCTGTTTGTAAGTCCCGCTCTTGCAATATCCCTATCCCAGTGGTTGCTGAGAAAGGGAAGGACCTTTATATTACTGGCTTTCATTTCATCAACAAAAGTAGTGTCTGCTGAAGAACTGATTTTAAGGCGCCCGTCTGTATCAAGATCGAAATAATCCGGACACACTACATTAAGATTTCCGTTTGTTCTTTTCACGTTGTTAGAGTATACAGCCGTGTTACCGGCATATAAAAAGCCGATACTGTCATAACCGGGATCCTGAACTGAGGATGAAGAAAGCGATGCAGCAATGCTTGCAGCCAGCAAAGCTGCAATAGACCTTAACATATTGGAAAAAAATGCGTTGAACATCGCTTTCATGATATCACTCCAAATCACAATTATTTTCTGCTTTTTAAAAAGAATATAAAACAGGAAAACAAAAATAAAAAAGGTGCTTTCAACCTGTGAAAGCACCTTCATACTTTTTTAACTTTATTTAACAGTTTCCTTAAGATTTTTTAGAGTAAAGAACAAAAATCCTCCTGTTGTAAGCGCCGCACTGATATCCGCAAATGGCGCAGCGTAAACAATACCGTCCAGTCCAAATAAATAACCCAGTATCAAAATTGCCGGTATAAGGAATATAATTTGTCTTGTCATACTAAGCAGAATAGCTGTTTTTGCCTTTCCGACTGTTTGAAAAAAGTTCGAACCAACAATCTGAAAGCCAACTACCGGAAGAGCAATAAACCAGCATACTAAAGCATGTGACCCTAATTTTACAAGATCCGGATCGCTGTTGAACATTTTTATCATAGCTTCCGGGAAAAGTCTTGTTATAATATAACCAACTAAAACAACACAAGTTGCGAATATAATGCCCCCCGCAAGAGTCTTTTTTACCCGGTCATATTTACGGGCACCATAATTATATCCAACTATCGGCTGAATCCCCTGAGCTATGCCAACTTCAGGCATTATCATTAACGTTGCAATACTGTTTACTGTTCCCATAGCTGCAATTGCCAGATCCCCGCCATATTTTACAAGGCTGACGTTTAAAACCAGATTCATTATTCCGTTCGCAACCTGAATAATAAAAGATGGGAAACCGAAAGATGCAATCATAATCAGAAACTTAAAAGTGATTTTAATCTTTTTAAAATCTATCGGAACAGAGCATCTCTTGCCTGTAAAATGAAGAACAATCCATACTGCGCTTGCAGATTGCCCTAAAATTGTGGCGAGGGCGGCCCCAGCCATACCCCAATGAAACCAGTATAAGAAAATAGGTGCAAGGACAATATTTATTGCAACTCCTATCATTAAAGTAGTCATTGCAATTTTAGGATGTCCGTCTGCTCTGACAAGATTATTGAGTCCTAGACTCATGCTTTGAAAAATTGAGCCAAGGAGAAAAACCTGCAGATATTGGCGGGCAAATGGCAGGACTGTTCCGGTTGCACCGAAAATTTTAAGCAATGGGTCTGTGAATACCAAACCTAATGTCATGCTTATAATTCCGCTCGTAAGTAACACGATAAAAATAGAAGATAAAATCTCCTGTGCATCTTCCCGCTTTTTTTCTCCAAGCTTGATCGAGAAAAGGATAGTGCCTCCCTGTCCAAATAAGAAAAATATAGCCATTAAAACGATTATGACAGGGAAAGCAACTGTAATCCCTGCAATTCCATCTTTACCAAGTTCGGGGCAGTTTCCGATAAAAATCCTGTCTATTATATTATAGACTGAGCTTATGATCATTCCAGTAATTGCGGGAATAGAATAAGCAAAAATAAGTTTTGAGATTTTCTGTGTTTCAAGTTCCTTTGTTCTATCCATTTTTTATTCCTTTATCTAAATCTGAACTTATATTTTATCAAAAGCTCAATATAATGTCAAATTAATTAACGCTCAATAAAATAGTCAATTGTTTTTGGAAATTATGTGTAGTATAATACAGTAAAAATTTATCGGAGGCTGCCATGTCAATTCGTCCATCAAGTGAAAACTATCTTGAAGTTATTTATAACCTTTCTGACAACACGGATAAAACTGTTCGCTCGGTGGATATTGCTCGGAAGCTGAATATCAGCAGGGCAAGCGTAAATAAAGCAATAGGTGTTCTAAAGGCTCAGGGTCTGGTAGATCATGAGCACTATGGTGATATAAGGCTGACTGAAAACGGTCTTGAAAGCGCAAAAAAAGTGCTTTCAAGACATAAATTACTTAAAAGCTTTTTAATTAACGTCCTCCATGTTGCCGAAGGAACCGCTGAAAACGATGCATGTCTGATGGAACACGTCTTAAGTGAAGAAACGATATCTAAATGGGAAAATTATATGAAACAATTTGATAATAACCATCAATAAGAGGAGGAGCCAATGCTCCTCCTCTATACAAATCTATCTTTATTCGTTCATCAACTATTTGGGCTGGCTTTTTGCCTTGTCAATCATATTCTTAACCATTCTGCCTCCAACAGCACCTGCATCCTTTGCTTTGATGTTATCATCATTCAAATCGACACCAACCTGTTTTGCGGCTTCGGCTTTATATTGGTTAAGCGTATTTTTTTGTTTAATGTTCGACTTGTTGTTTGCCATTTTAAGACCCCCCATTTGCTGTGAACTTGGATCAAAAGTGATCCGATTTTATTTTATAGCAAAGACTATTTATTATGTATTCCAATTTGTGATCAAAATTATATTAAAAATTGTATTGATTAATGTTATCATAATTCTGTAAAAAAGGATTTTTGAAAGGTGAATATTATGTTTTCAAAAGAAATGTATGAACTAGGGAATACACGCTCCGCTATTAGAGAGCTGTTCGAATATGGCAAACTGCGTGCAGATATAGTCGGAAAAGAAAATGTTTTTGATTTTAGTATCGGTAATCCCTCAGTACCTGCCCCTGAATGTATACACGGTGCAATAGAAGAAATATTTCAAAATGAAGATTCCTGTTCTATCCATGGCTATACTTCAGCGCAAGGAGATTTGTCTGTTCGTCAGGGGCTTGCAGACTATATGAGCAGTAAATATTCAGTACAGCTTAGAGCAGATAATTTTTATATGACTTGTGGCGCCGCGGCATCACTTAGCATCTGCTTTCGCGCCCTGACTGAAAGCAAAAAAGATGAATTTATCTCGATAGCCCCTTATTTTCCTGAATATAAAGTATTTGTTGAGGCTGCGGGAGCAGGCTTTAGAGTAGTGCCACCAGATATGCGGCAATTCCAAATCAATTTTTCAGAGCTCGAAAAAACAATTAATGAAAACACAAAAGCTATAATTATTAATTCACCGAATAATCCGTCCGGTGCTGTTTACTCAGCGGCAACAATTCAAAATCTCTGTGATTTACTCAAATTAAAATCAAGTGAATACAAGCATCCTATATTCATAATCTCCGATGAACCATACAGGGAAATAGTGTATGACAGAGTTGTCGTCCCATTTATCCCGAAATATTATGACAATACTATCGTCTGTTATTCCTACAGTAAAGCGCTGTCCCTGCCTGGTGAGCGCATAGGTTATATATTAGTTCCGGACAAAGCTGAAAAAAGCCGTGAAATTTACTTAGCTGTCTGCGGTGCCGGGCGGGCGTTAGGCTACGTATGCGCGCCAAGCTTATTCCAAAAGGTTATATTAAAGTGTATTGGTAAAACATCGAATATGGATGTTTACAGGACAAACCGGGATCTATTATATAATAAGCTTACTTCGCTTGGATATGACTGTGTAAAACCTGAGGGTGCTTTTTATCTGTTTGTTAAAGCGTTAGAATCCGATGCAGTGGCATTTTGCGAAAAAGCAAAACAGCTTGATCTCCTACTAGTGCCAGGCGATGGCTTCGGCTGTCCCGGCTATGTCCGCATCTCATACTGCGTCGCAAAAGCCATGATCGAACGTTCATTTAAGGCATTTGAAAAATTGAAGGACGCGTATATAAAAGAATAATATAGCAAAAAGCGGAGAGGAAATTGATGAACTGAACAGTACCAATAAAAACGGGTATTGAAATAAAAAGCCTCTTGGAGGAGTCAGCGTAAATAAGTCATTTTCTCCAATTGGCTTTTATTTTTTTGCGTCTATTGTCCTTGGTGCGACTATTCAACCATGAATACTCAAAGACTTCTGATGGGACTACTCTGAGTGCAGATTTTGAATTTTTATTACTCAGTTAACATATCGTAAAATACTCTCTCTGAAATTATTTCAATATCCATTCCGGATAATTTTAACTGTTCAGCTTTCTTTTGTTTATTGCTTTTACCATCTTTAATCGAAGTACAATACTCATTATTTGCTAGTATAAGATAATTTGTTTTTTTATTAACGTTATCTTCGCAAAAGCCTCCTTTGTTAACAACCAGTTGCATTGCTTCCCTTCTGGTCATTCGCTCTAATGCCCCGGTAAAAACAAAAGTTTTCCCGAAAATAGGACTACTTTCATCAAAAGCTCCAGCTGTTGCGCATATATCTCTTGCTAACAAATTGCTTCTATGAGGATACAATAAATTAATATCGATTGAATTAGCTGTTATGTAATTAAGCATATACTGATAGCACTCATGTGTTTGATGAGCATCATTTAAAGCGCGATGCTCAATTGTTGGGCCAATACCGAAGCGCATAACTAAATCGGACAAGCGATGATGCGTTTCCTTTTTAAATAGCCTTCGGCTTAGCCTCATAGTATCTATAAAATTGTTTTTAAACAGCATATCAAAATTTCTACTGCAATTATCATAAAGAAAATTTATATCAAAATTGGCATTATGTCCAACAACAATTGAGTCACCAATAAAATCTATAAATTGCTTCAATACGTCTTGAATATGAGGTGCTTTTGAAAGCATTTCATTTGTTATACCTGTCAAATTTGAAATAAATTCACTAATTTTATAACCTGGATTTACAAGGCTTTGATATTGTCCTACAATTTCGTTATTTTCAATCCGCAAAGCCGCAACTTCAATAATATCATCATAACTTGGGTCAAGTCCGGTAGTTTCTAAATCTAATACTACATAATTTTCGCATACTTCTAGTAAACTTATTCCCTTTTTAGAACGGCTTTCAGTTTTTATATCGTTTCCAATTAAAATTGTAATCATCGTTATGGCTCCTTATTGTATAACGCTTAATTAATTTATTTACTAATTTTTTATAACTTCTCATCAGGGTACCCAAAGACTTCAACTAAAGCTTTACTTCTAACAGCCTCGTATTTAATATCTGTTACGTCAAAAATAGTTGAGGAATCAGCAAACCAATCATTTATATTAAACAGCGCTAAGTTGATTCCAGATTTTATACTCTATTCCATCAAAGTTTGCATTTTTCAAATATTCAGCAATAACTTGGGTCGGTAAATACTCAATATCATTTTGACCATTTAAAGGCAATGAAAATAAGGCCCCAATAAAAATAACCATTCTATTTTCAAATAGGCTTTGACCACTCCAAGGTTCTCCAGTAAAAGAGGCAACTGTTACATCTCTGGACAATACGCCTTTTCCTATTGCAACTGTGCAGCCAATGGGAGGCCGTGCTTCTGCTAAAGCGCAACGCCGTGTTTTTGCAAGATATAAATATGGCACCCCCTTGGGGTTGATTCGTCCATCTTTGGCTTTATATTTTGGGGGTGCTCCCAATTCATCTTTTGAATAAGCTTCAAAAGGCCCATCTTGAAAAGAATATTGATTTATTATCCCGTCATCTATTCGTGCACGATAAAATATTTCACCTGATTTATGATTTGTTTTTAGATAAGGCAATATCTTATCTAATTCTTTTAAGAAGGGTGCTACATCCAGATTATCATGGCCAAAGAAAAAACGGCCATTTTGCTCATATATTTCTCAAATCCATAATAATAACCTATTACATCATAATCTGCTTCTTCTTCAGGCATTAGCTCGGGGTTTCTTTTTTTTTTTCATATGACACATCCTTTATATCTCTTTGGACAAATTCAACTTGCTATTTTCTTACATAATAATCCCATTTTTTACATTCGTCAATTATTAGTTGATTGTTATATTTAATTCCAAACACCAAAAAGCGGGGATTTCTCCCCGCTGTTGCTATTCGATTCCTTTAGTATGCTGCCTTACGTTTGTTTTTTGGCTGGCGCCCGGTTTGGGTTCTGTCTTTGCCCCTGTTTTGGGTTGTTTTTCTGTGCCCGTATCAGGCTGTGAATTCGTCTGTCCTGTACTTGGCATCGGAGTTTTTGTCTAACTCTGAAACGGTGAGCGCCATCTTTATTTTATTCTTATTTCTAGCTGTTGTTTTGATACATTCAATCAAATCGCTATTTCACTTTAATTTCCAGTAAGTATATGATATAATAGTTAAAAATTGAGACTTGGATGTGATGTTATGAATACAGAGGAACTACTGCCGGTAGACATCCTTAATAAAGCTTTTAAGCCTGGGCTTGAATACGCTTGGAAATTCGAGGATATTCCTTCTGTAGTAGCGGAATGTGAAAAGCTTGGTTTAGCAGTAACAGGCGGTGAGGTTCAATTCTTTGTGCAAAAATCGACTTGTGATTTATATTGGCTTAGTGCAGGCCCTAAAGACAAAACTCCGGAAGAAAACTGGGCAACATTCTGCAAACGTAGTTATCGAGAGTTTTTGGAGTCTTTCAATGACATCATCACTAATACTGATTTTGAGCAGGAAGGGATTAAGTCATTTCATATCCTTTATGATTTAAAGCGTGAAGGTGTTGATATCTGCCAATACCTTTGCTTTACTTTGCGCGCTATTACGGAGAATGAATATTATAAATTAAAGGCAGAGTATGCCGCATACTTAAGCCGCCATAAAAATGATTAATTAAATACTTAAAGTAAAAAAAACGGCTCACCGTTCCGCTTCCGAAACAATGAGCCGCCATCATTATTATTCTTTTTTATTCCCATGCTCTTCGATTAAGGTCTTTCTCGGTCCTGTGTTCCTTATTTGGGATATACTCAATCAAATCTCCCAAAGGCAGCCCAGCGCTTCGCATTTTCTTCTAGGTGTTCAAGGCTAACCCTTTCCGGATTTCATAGTACCATTCATTTAAAGTTTCTGTCGCGGTGCCAAATGGAATATGGCTCATTTTAGTCAATTATTGCTATGTTAGCCGCTGCTTAAAGAAAAAATAAAAGCTTCAGCCGTAATTAAGTCTTACGGCTAAAGCTTTTTTTATAAGTTTTATCGACAGGTCATCAGAATTTAAATGCATTTAGTTTGCTGTCTCACATTTGTCTTTTGACTGATATCTGATTCAGTTTCTTTCTTTGCCGATAAATCTGATTGTGATTTCTTATCCGCATTTTTTTGCGGAGAAACTGCATCCTTTTCAGAATCAGCTTGATTTTCAGTTTTTGTCTGCTTTTCATCAGACTGATCTTTTTTAGTCTCAGACGAAGCTGTGCCAGTTTGACCGGCAGCGGGGGCTTTCTGGAACTGCTCGCCGGCATGATCGATGTCGTAATTGTCCTTATATATTAAATCGGATATTTTGACAAATTGGTACCCCTCGCTCTGCAGCTTTTCGAGAATGGCGGGCAATGCCGCAGGAGTATTTATTGCAGCGTTGTGGAACAGCACAATCGAGCCGCCCTTGACCTTTGATGTTACTCTTGCAACAATATCAGAGGAAGGGGGATTCTTCCAATCGAGACTGTCAACATCCCATTGGATCGTGTACATTCCAATCTCTTTCATTGTGTCTACAGTTAAATTGCTATAATCCCCAAATGGAGGTCTGAATAATATCGGACGAACCCCTGTGACCTTTTCTATCTTGTCATTACAATTTTGCACCTCAGAAATCATTTTATCTTTAGAAAGCTGCGGCATATGAGGATGGGTACTAGAATGATTCATTACGTCGTGTCCGGCATCATGCAGAGCTTTCACGCTTTCAGGATACTTATCTACCCAGCTGCCCACAACGAAAAACGTTGCCTTTACATTATATTTTCCTAGAATATCAATCAAAGTCTGTGTGTCTTCATTTCCCCATGCTGCATCAAAGCTAATTGCTATTCTTTTATCATTAGTCCGAACCCTATAAATTGGCAAACTGCGATGTACAGATCCGGTGCTAACAAAAGTTGCAACATTGTCAAAATTAACCCCGATAAGCAAAATGGCAAAGACCAGACATAAAATAATTGCGTAAACATTCTTCTTTGTTAGAACATACATCCTCATGGCAAATGCTCCTTTCCCACAATAATATCCTATTCTTGGCCAGATTGTCCCTATTCATGTATAATGTGGTTTTTTTGTCTAAAACAGCTTGCTTTTTTCAAATTATGCATTTAATATATATATGATATATTATTTTTGAGGTGGCAAATGGTTAGTAAACAATATCTTTCTGAGAAATTTGAAAATGTATTTGGCAAAGGCAGCGGCGAACTTCGCTTTTTTTTTCGCGCCTGCACGTGTTAACCTGATTGGTGAACATATAGATTATAACGGCGGACATGTTTTCCCTGCTGCACTTACCCTTATGAATGTTGTCGCTGTTCGTAAGCGCGGCGACCGTATAATACGTCTTGCTGCAGATGATTTAGCAGGACTTTTAGTTACAGCTTCACTTGACAATCTTGATAAATATAAAGGCAAAGAATGGGGATCATACCAGCTAGGCGTTGCTGATGAACTAATTAAAGCCGGTTATAATGTTCCTGGCTGTGATATGTTGTTCTGGGGAAACGTTCCGTTTGGTTCCGGTCTGTCCTCGTCAGCGTCTATAGAGGTCGCAACTGCAGTGGCTCTCTCAACGTTAGGGCTTGAGGAACAAGGCAATGCAGTAAATCTTGATATGACAGAAATGGCCGTTATTTCACAGCGTGCCGAAAACAATTACGTCGGGGTCAATTGCGGTGTTATGGATCAGTTCGCTTCAGCGAACGGTAAGAAAGACCACGCGATCTTTCTTGATTGCCGTTCACTTGACTTTTCACTTGTCCCAATAAAAATGGAAGGTTGCTCAATAGTTATTTCAAATACAAAAAAGCCGCGTTCTCTTGCCGACAGTAAGTATAACGAAAGGCGCGCTCAGTGTGAACAAGGACTGGCTTTACTCAAGCCTGCGCTTCCGGGGATAAATTATCTCTGCGAAATAACACCTGAACAGCTTGAGGAAAATATTCACCTAATAAAAGATGAAGTGATCGCAAAGAGAGTTCGTCACTGCGTATATGAAGAGGATCGTGTAAGAAAGTCAATGGAAGTTCTGCATAGTGGAGATATCGAAGCATTTGGGAAGCTTCTTTGCGCATCTCATGATTCTTTGCGTGATTTATATGAAGTAACCGGAAAAGAACTTGATACGTTGGTTGAGGCGGCATTGAAAGTCGACGGAACTCTTGGGTCTCGTATGACAGGCGCAGGATTCGGCGGATGCACAGTAAGCATTGTTAAAAATGAAGCACTTGAGACCTTTAGAAGTAAAGTTTCTACATACTACACCTCGAAAACAGGACTTTTCCCTGAGTTTTATGTTAGTGAGATTGGTGACGGAGCAGGAATTTTTTAATTATTATTGACTTATGTTATAACTTAAAATATACATAAAGTGAGGAGTATAGCAATGAAACGAAGCGAAGCAAAGGAAGTAAAAAAACCAAAGTTAAGTCTAAAAACTCTGATGGTTTCTTATTTCACTCTAATCATGATGGTAATATGCATTCTGTTATCGATTGTTATTTACAATTTATCACTTTCGGCTTTGGGAAGTTCGGCAGATGCTTCTGTAAAACAGGCGCTTTCCGGAAATATGACAACTGGACTAATAATAGTAAATATTGTTATGTTCTTTGTAAGTATTTTGGTTGCCTTTGTCTTTTCAACTTTTTATACTAGCCCCATTAAAAAAATTACAGAGTTTACAAAAAGCGCATCCAACGGTAATCTAAAAGTTCAGCTCGATTTTTATAACAAATCAAAAGAAGTCGGTGAATTAGTCAGTGCTATAATAGCCTTAAAAGATCATGTCAATGAACTTGTTGTAAGCATTAGCTCAGCGACCGGACAAGTTTCAAAAGAATCAAAGCAAGTTGCGACAACAAGTGAAGAATTGTCAAGAGGTGCGTCTGATCAATCCAGTGCTGTTGAAGAATTAACTTCATCAGTTGAAGAAATTTACTCGCAGACAACTCAAAGCGCCGAAAATGCGTCTTCTGCAAACGCGCTTATTGAACAGTCACGTGAGAGTGCAGAAACCAGCCGTTTGCGCATGAATGATTCTGTCGAAACAATGGAAGAAATTAAAGTATCATCAGATAATATTGCAAAGATTATAAAACTAATAGATGAAATTGCAATGCAGACGAACTTGCTTTCTATAAATGCTTCCGTTGAAGCCGCAAGGGCCGGTGAGTACGGAAGAGGATTCTCTGTTGTTGCTGAGGAAATAAGAGAGCTTTCGACCAAAGTATCGTCAGCCGCTAAAGAGACTTCTATTCTGGTTAAAAACTCGCTCGATAAGGTTCGTAAAGGCAGTAAGGCTGTAAATGAAAGTTCAGACGCTTTAAACGACATTATTGATAAAGTTGAACAAACTACATTATTGCTTAACAATATAGCAGAGTCTTCAAAAGAACAGGAACTTGGCATTGCGCAAATCCGTCAGGGACTCATTCAAGTTTCAAACATTGTACAAACAAATGTCTCTGCTGCTGAGAAAAACTCCACTTCTAGTCAGCGCATGTCATCTCAGATAGAGTCTTTAAAACTTCAAATTAATCAATACTCAGCATAATTGTTTTATAAAAATGCGTCTTTAAACGAAGACAAAGTATCAAAAATGGTACTTTGTCTTTTTTAATTAAAAATCACCGTCTGAATTTTGAAACCCAGACGGTGATTTATCTACATAATTAAACTTCCTACTTAGCAGCTTTAAATGCCTGCTCCATATCCGCAATTATATCGTCAACATTTTCAATTCCCACAGAGAACCGTATAAACCCTGGATTAATGCCGGCTGCAATAAGCTGTTCGTCAGAAAGCTGACGATGAGTTGTACTTGCAGGATGTAATACTCCTGTTCTCACATCGGCAACATGAACAACAATAGCAGCCAGTTTTAGGCTGTCCATAAATTTCATTGCCTTTTCCCTGCCGTCTTTCATTGTAAATGAAACCACTCCGCTTGCTCCAAGAGGAAGGTATTTATCAGCCAAATCCTTATAAGTATCACCGTCTAATTTAGGATAACGAACTTCAGAAACTTCAGGCTTTGTCTTTAAATACTCCGCCACTTTCAAAGCATTGGAAGAATGCCTGTCCATACGCAGTGCAAGTGTTTCCATGCCTAGATTTAAAAGAAACGCACCGTTTGGAGTCTGAATAGCACCTGTATCACGGATAAGCTGAACTCTTAATTTCGTAATATAAGCTGATCTACCAAATGTATTTGAATAAATAATACCATGGTAAGATTCGTCTGGTTCTGTAAATTCATTAAACTTTCCGTTTGTCCAATCGAAAGTTCCACCATCAACAATCGCACCGCCAAGCTGAACTGCATGACCATCCAAATATTTTGTTGTTGAATGAACTACTATATCAGCGCCGTGTTCAAGCGGGCGACAAAGATATGGAGTTGCAAAGGTATTATCAATAATAAGTGGAACACCATTTCTATGAGCGATTTTTGCTATCTTTTCAATATCCATCACTGCAAGTGATGGATTTGCTATTGTCTCACCGAAAAACGCCTTTGTATTTGGTTTAAAGGCCTTTTGTATTGTTTCCTCATCGTCGCCCGGGTTGACAAACGAAACTTCAATCCCAAATTTTTTAAGCGTAACGGCAAATAGATTAAGCGTTCCGCCGTAAATTGCAGACATGCTTACGAAATGATCGCCAGAGCCCATTATATTTAATAATGAAAGCATAGATGCCGTTTGTCCGGAAGAAACCAGCGCCGCGCCAACGCCGCCTTCCAGCATTGCAAGTTTTTCTTCAACAATAGCAACTGTGGGATTAGCTAGACGAGTGTAAAAGAACCCATCCTTTTCAAGATCGAAAAGCTTTCCAACTTCTTCACTTGAATCATATTTGTATGTAGTGCTCTGTACAATTGGCAGAACCCGAGGTTCGCCATTTTTGGGCTTGTACGCGCCCTGAACGCATTTTGTTTCAATCTTCATTTCTATCACCCTCATTTATTCAAAAATTTTTTCATCTATATTATAAAAAGCCAGTCTTGTATATTTTGCAAAAGAATCCTTCATAGATGGTATTTCATTTTGACAAGCCTTGACAATAAATTCTGGATTAAGGTTTTCAGAACTTCCGGCAGCCAAAACCGTTGAAATAATAACCCCGTTGCCGCCATCCTGCGCATAAAAAGCGTGGATTAGCGGAACAATATTCACTTTTTTTACTCCTGCTTTTCCTTTTTTGTCTAGTTCTATTGTATCTCTCGAAAATAACTGCTTGATTTCTTCTGCAGATGTCTCTGTTTCTATATCTATCCGATACTTTGCCATTGCAATTTCGCTCTGCCGCATGATCTGCTCAGTAACCGCACGCACCCAAAGTCCCTTCGGCATAACGGCATTGAGCCTATCTTTGATTTCGTTTGCTTCAATATCATCTTTGATTTCAGCATCACATAATTCACAAACGCTTTCATGCCCAAGTGACAGAGGATTTCCAAAAACCAGGTGAGGATGAGGATTAAATCCCTCTGTATATTTAACGCTAATTCCTGCTCTTCTAAGTGCGCGCATCATTGTCCTCATAAGGTCAAGATGTGATATATAGCGTGCATTGCCGGTTTTTTCAAACCTTATTCTAATTTTTTGCATCGCAAAATCCTCCGCAAAGGCGGTTCGCCCCGCACCCTCTGCAGTTCGTTCTGCAGTCGGGAGTCGTTATTACTTCTTCTGCCCTTTCAGCCTCTAGGCGCAGATGCTTTTCTGTTACGCCAATATCGATAAACGACCACGGAAGTATCTCCTCATAAGGGCGCTTTCGATTTGCATAAAACTCAGGAGATAAACCATGGATTTTTAACGCATCCATCCATACATCAAATTTCAGGTGCTCGTCCCAATTGTCAAATTTCGCGCCGTTTTCATAGGCTGTTTCAATTACATCTGCAAGACGGCGGTCACCCCTTGCGAACACAGCTTCAAGAAAGCTGATTTTCCGTTCATGCCAGGAAAGCGAAATGTGTTTGTTTTTAATTGAAGATCTAAGTTCCTGCTGCTTTTCCTCAAGGAGTTCCATAGTATCCTGGGCCGCCCACTGAAACGGCGTAAACGGCTTTGGAACAAATGAAGAAACACTGACAGTTACCTTTATTCCTCTAGCTCCTTTACGGTACTCGCCAAGCCTGATACCTTCAAAATAATTATCAATAACACGCTCGGCAAGACTGGCAATACCTTCAACATCTTCCATTGTTTCATGTGGGAGACCGATCATAAAATAAAGCTTGATTGTATGCCATCCGCCGCTGAAAGCAATGCGGCAGGTATGCATCAGCTGTTCCTCAGTTACATTTTTATTAACAATGTCGCGCATTCGCTGGGTACCAGCTTCAGGGGCAAAAGTAAGTCCAGTTTTTCGAACTTTCTGAGCCCTTTCCATAAGCTCTGTTGAAAAATTATCAACACGAAGCGAAGGAAGCGACAGGCTTATCATATCCTGTTCACACCAGTCGAGAAGCGTGTCAGTTAAAGGTTCTAATTTAGTATAATCACTAGTGCTC
This sequence comes from Bacillota bacterium, assembly GCA_030705925.1. Classification (NCBI taxonomy): domain Bacteria; kingdom Bacillati; phylum Bacillota; species Bacillota bacterium. The sequence continues at coordinate 32,610 of JAUZPM010000004.1, read as the reverse complement.
AGTGAAGTCAGTGATATTTCGTCATAGCCCGAACTTGAAATAAGCTTTTTAGCCTGTTCATTCAAAACCTCAGGGCTTTTTTCACGAATTGGCCGGTAAATGTTTCCGGCCTGGCAAAAGCGGCAGCCGCGAATACACCCTCTAAATACCTCGAGCATTATGCGGTCGTGTATGATTTCACCGAAAGGTACAATAAAACTTTCAGGATAAAACATTGTATTGAGGTCTTTTACAACACGCTTTTGAACAACAGCAGGTATTCCTTCTTGAGTAACACGGCGGTTTTTTATTGTGCCATCCTCGTTATAATCAACTTCATAAAATTTAGGGACATAAATTCCGCCTATTTGCGCTGCTTCTTTCAAAAGCTTGTCCTTAGTCCATCCCTCTCGTTTTGAGAGGATAACAAGATCCGCAAGCTCTAATAAGACTTCTTCACCTTCGCCAAGCACGAATAAGTCAAAAAAGCTGTAAAGCGGCTCTGGATTATATGCGCAAGGGCCGCCTGCTATAATCAAAGGATAATCCTCATTCCTATCGGTACTTTTAAGAGGAATATTAGATAAACGCAGCATATGAAGTATATTAGTATAAGATAATTCAGTTTGAAGCGTAAAACCTAAAATATCAAAATAAGAAAGAGAATCACGGCTTTCAAGTCCATAAAGCGGCAATCCCGCTTTTTTCATCTCTTCTTCCATATCCTCATACGGGCAAAAGGCCCGTTCGCACCAAACGTCGGGCCTGGAATTTAAAAGACTGTATATTATTTTCATGCCAAGATGGGACATCCCGACCTCATAAACATCAGGAAAACAAAACGCAAATCGTAGAGAAATATCCTCTTTATTTTTTACAACACTGTTCAGTTCTCCACCCGTATATCTGGATGGCTTTTGGACATTGAACAATATCTTTTCAAAAACTGTCAATCAAAACTCCCTTTCAAAAATGATCATAATATATTATTATAACGTTTTTATCTAATAAATTCAATTTGATTTTATAACAAGGCAAATCAGCAGGTAAAAACCGATTATTAAAAGTGAAAAATTATGGCCAGTTTTATATAAAAGAATGCCCCCAATGTATAAAATGGGCGTTAGACACGCTATTGAAATAAGAAAACATATCTTATCAGCAGTCGACGGTTCTAATTTCATTAAAAGAAGATTTTTGATGATACGCCCACCATCAAGCTGATATATCGGAAGCATGTTTACACCCGCCAGAGCGAAATTTATCAGTGAAATAAACATACCTGCTTCAGAATAATATATGAACTTATTTATTAATAAAAAAATGGTGGCAACCGCAAGATTTACCAAGGGACCCGCTAAAGAAATAAGTATTTCTCTTTTATAGGATAAAATATGATCTTCTTTTAATATTATGTTAACGCCAAACGGTTTCATATCTATTGATTTAACGCCTTCCCCGCTGCGTTTAATCATCCAAATATGAGCCGCCTCATGAAGCAGTGCCGACAAAATTATGTAAACAATATATATCGTTCCGTCTGCAAGTATATAGAACCCCGTAATGCCAAAAAAAAGAGGGCTTATATGAAGTTTTGCCTTCATCTTCTGCACCCCCGCCTAGGAAGCATTGAGCTGTGGATTTATGTACTTATCTTTATACCTGATTTCAAAATGCAGATGCGGGCCTGTTGAAATACCTGTGCTTCCAACTTTCGCGATTTTAGTTGAAAAAGAAACCTTTGCTCCTTTTTTTACAAGCACCTCACTGCAGTGCCCATAAAAAGTATATAGGTCATCGTTATGTTTTATAAGCACGTAATTGCCGTAACTCTTATTTGTGCCTGTATCTTCAATGGTGCCTTTACCCGCAGCATGTATAATGGTTCCTGTATTTGCAGCAATATCAAGTCCATAATGAAATAACTCAACCTTTGCTGTAGGGTGTATTCGATAACCGAAAGGAGATGTTATTGTTCCAGTAATAGGCATTTTTAGTTTCAGCCCTGTATTGACTTTAGTTGTAACTACATTAGCGGGGATAGCAGGAGCGGCAGGTGCCTGTGTCTCAGGTGACGCCGCTGCAGGCGGCGACGGCGAGGCTGGTGGTGGCTGTTCAGCCTGTTTCGTTTGACCCGCATCTATATTAAGATACTGCATATACCCGCCTGTGTCCGTAGCACCGCCCATACCTTCCGCCGATGTTGGAACAGCCTGGGCCCCATCTTTAGTCACCGGCGGCATTTGCTCAGTTGTTTCACTGCCTTCGGGATCAAAAGCTTGTTCATCTGCATTAGAATCATCCTTTTTCTTGTTGCTAAAAACAGTTACGGCAGATTCCCCGAAAATATCTTTTATTACTGGTGTTTTATTAACAAAATCGTTAACCGCCGTACTGACGTCAGACAAATCCATGCTTTTAGTAAGGCTATTTGCAAAAACTGCTTTTACCTGTTCCGACTTTCCGTGATGTATAAGAAATCCGGCGATAATAAGAAGCAAGCTCAGAAACATTTGAAGCCAAAAAAGCCCGCCTTTTTGAGCCGTTTCCGGCACTTTGCCGCGGCGGTGTCTTACCTCGGCACCGCGCGAAAATCGCTCTCTTTCCACCGTTTTAGACCTCCGTATCCTAATCTCTATACAGTATATTGAGAGCAAGTAAAAAAAAGAACGGGACACGCACTTTAAATATGCGAAACAAACTGTAAATTTTTTAGTTTCAAAATGTTAATGTACCCGAAACCATGTAATTTAATTTGAAATAAAAATAAGCAAATACAGCAATGGTTAAAAAGATTGTTAAAACAGCGTCAACCCAGTTTCTTTTTATAACTGCTTTAAAAATAAAATATAGGCAGATAAGAGTCCCCGCGATGCCTGTATAGCTTTTGAAATTAGGGATGGGGCGCATAACAAACAATCCATAATTGTGGAAAAGAGCAGACATTCCACTGTAAAAACGAGCTATTAAATAGAGTATAGCAGGCAGGACAACATCGATATAAAAAAGCATAGAGAAAGAAGGAAAACGCTCAGAAAACTTTTTAAGAACTTCTTTCATTTTTAACCCTCCGAACCTGTGGCTCCTCCAAGTTTTTTCATTATTTTTTTCATCCCGTCAGTTGCTTTAATGCTGTCATCTTTCATGACCCAGCAAGCCTCGACCCCGGGTATTGATTGGACAAGTTTAAGGCCGTCTTCATAGTCCAAAATAAAAAGGCATGTAGATAAGGCATCTGCTAGACCCGAATCTGCCGTAACTACCGAGACTGCTCTGAATTTATCAGCCGACATCAATGTATCCGGATCAATGATATGGTTATATCTTTTCCCATCGACTATATAATACCGCTGATAATCCCCGCTTGTAACAACGGAGCTGTCTTTTACAAAAACCGTATCAAGAAGATTCTGAGTTCCGTTAATCTCGGCTTTTGGATCCTGTAAACCGATTCCCCAGCGTTTACGAACACCATCAGAAGGATGTCCTATGACCCTTACATTTCCTCCAACGCTGATTACTCCAGATGTAAAACCTTCAGCTTCAATTTCCTTTGCAACAATCTCAACAGCATATCCTTTTGCTATCGCACCTACATCAAGACTCATCTCAGGATCACGCAGAAATACTGTGTCATTAGTCTCATCAATAACAACGTCATTAATATTTGTGTGTTTATTTGCATCCTCAAGTTTGTCCATCGGCGGCAACTTTGCATTCTTTGGGTCACTTATCCCCGCCTCACGATAATCATGCCAAATTGATAACACTGCGCCAAGCGCAATATTAACACGGCCTTCTGTCAAGGCATATTTATCCCTACTGAACTTAAGCATATTTATTATATCTTTATCAACATGTACAGGCTGCTTCCCGGCATTGTCGTTTATCGTTTTGAGATTGCTTATTCCCTCGTAAGTATTATAAATATCATAAAGTTTAGTTAGATCCTGAAGCCTTTTTTCTATTTTATTGCTGAAATAATCAAATTTTGACTGGCTTTCAGCATAGCCTATTACCTGAGTGACAGTATCAAAAACCCCGAAAAACTCAACAGAGTACTTCTTGGGTCCGCCCAACCGGCATCCGGATGATGAAATTAAAATAACAAATATTAAGATAAATGCAAGCAGTCGTTTCATTTTATCACCATAAATAAGCGGGCGGCCTTTGACCGCCCGCCAGTTATATTATTTTGCGTTAGCCGCTGCCTTGGCAATTGCTTTCTGGAAGTCACCTACTGAGATTGTTACGCTTGAAGTTAATTCAGCAACATCTGGAACAGCTGTATGCTGGGCATCTGTTTGTTTAACCTTAAGTTTATTAACCTCGTCAACAGTCTTACCTGTCGCCCAGCTTTCAAACGCCTCCGCCTGCTGATACCACTCTTTTCCGATTTTCGACGCTTTTACCATGCCGTAACCTGTACCTATTTCCTTCTTTGTCTTAACCTCGGATGTTTTATCTGTTGTCAGTAAGCCAGTTGCGTTAAATCCTATTTTAGTTTGGGCACTGTCAAGATAAACCTTTGCAAGCTTCCCGTCTGCGTCAAGAGTTACAGCAGCTATAACCGAGTCAACCTGCGCATTTCCGTCTTTACCGGCAGTAGCATCTGTTGAACTCTCAATTGAAGTTATCACACCAAGTCCGGTCTTTATATTTGCCGATTTCTTGTTAGACGCTGATGCACAACCTGCTAAAAGCAACAGTGCAAGTGTAGTCGCTACAAATTTTTTCATTTTAAAACTCCTCTCAAGCTCATCCCCATAACAGGGTCATATTAATAAAATATCTCTATTAGTATATAACATTTACAATATCAGCAAGAATATTCCTAGCTTTGCTTTCAGGCATCATGTTAAGTCTCTTTTTTGCTCGGATTACATATTTTTCAAGTATGCCCTGCATTTTCAAAGCACCGCCAGCCTCTATTACATCCTTTAATATGCTGTCAGCAAATGCATCATCTCTCGAACCGAAAAACTGCTCTATTTCCGACCTGATCTTTTTATTGTCCCTAGCAGTCAGGATAAGCGGGAGTGTAATGACTCCGTCCTTTAAATCTTTCAAAACGGGTTTTCCAGTATCATTTTTATTTGATGAAAGATCCAGCATATCGTCTCTAAGCTGAAAAGCAGTTCCGAAATTCAGGCCAAAATGCGCGGCATTTTTTATCGTTTCATCAGAAAGCCCTGACAATCTGGCTCCAAGAGTCGCTGACACTGAAAACAGCAAAGCGGTTTTCTTTATGATTCTCTTAAGATAACTATATACAGTCGTTATCTTATATTTTTGATAATACTGATCGACCTCTCCAAGGCAAACTGCTTCCATCCCTTTAGCTGCCGTATTCAAATACTCTATATCAAGCCCAGACTTAGAAAGCAAAAGCATTGTCTGCACCAGTAAGAAATCCCCTGTATAAACAGCCATACTTGTACCGTAACTACATGAAACAGTCGGTTTCCCGCGCCGTGTATCAGCGCTGTCGATAATATCATCATGTATTAAAGTCGCGGTATGCAAAATCTCGATTGCAGCAGCAGTATGAAAAACACGTTCTTTGTATTCTTTATCAGTGAAGATGTCTTTTTCACCCATCATTGAAAACAGGATAGTAAATGCCGGCCGAAGGCGTTTTCCTCCAGATTGTATTACTTTTTTAGAAACCTCACTTAAAAAACCGCCTTTTTGCGGCAATTGCTTCTCTAAAAAGCATTCGAACTCATTTATCAGTTCGGCAAATTCACTGTCAATCTGTCGCCACAAGGGTATCACTCCGTTACATTACGTATTTACAGCAGTTCGTCAAAATTAGAATGTCGATCAAAAGCCCTCGGGATAGAGAGAGAGAATTTCCCGCCCTTGATCCATCTTTCCCAAACATTATTGAGATAAGGCATTATATAGTAATCAAGCCCAAAAGCTCGTCCCGCGCCCCCCATCAATGCGAATAATGCAACTGGGAACCACCAAACACTTAAATATAAACCGGTGGTAGCCATAAAATTGATATTCAGCAAAATGCTTATGCCTGATGCAATAAAGGTAAATGCACCGGCTATGATGGCAAGCCCTAACAGGATTTCGATTATTATAATCATTCGTTGGAAAAATAGAGTGGATGCATCGCTTCCTAGTATCCAATGGGTTGTTACCCAATTTAGCGGAGCAAAATCAAGTTTAGAAAACGTTTCTCCAAGTTTATCTGACACAGCAGACGCGGCCGCCGTAACCGCTGTCGTTGCCGATGATGTTGCAGCAGGAGCATTTGAAACAGCAGCTGCAACCGCGCTTGTAGTTGCTGTTGTTGCGCTGCTTGCGGTATCAGGAGCTGCCGGGGCAAGCTTTTCAGCATAAACTCCCCATCTGAATATTCCGAGATTAATTCTATAGAATACTTGAGTCGTTGGTAAATCCCCAATATTCAGAGTGCTTTTCATAAAGCCCATAACAGGCTTATCCATCCAGCCTTCACCGATCTTTTTAACAGCTTCGTATATCCAATAACCACCTGTAAATAGCCTCAGAGGAAGCAGCCACCATGCCTGCATTTTCTCAGACCAGTGTCTTTCAAGGAAAATCCTTCTTTGTCGTCTTTCGACAGATTCATGGTAGAGATACTTTGCCACTCCCCAAAATCCGGCGACCGTCAGCATGTGATTAGAGTTAACAAAATATTTTGCAAACATGCCTATCCAACCAGGAAAGCGTTTGCCCATCATTTCATTAAGATAAAAATAATTGCCGATACTTAACATATACCCGCGCATGTTAACTTCAGTCTTCTTAAGTCCTTCACCGCGAATATCACGTAATATATTGAGAGCTGCCTGATGCCCGGTGTGGTGGGCATGTTCAACCATAGCAGGATACATTTTGCCCTCTTTATCAAGCGTACCTGCCATGTCTCCTACAGAGTATACATTTCTGTACTTTGGGAGTCTGTTGTACTCGTCAACTTTCGTTCGAGCACTCCGATTTACAACTTCAACTCCCATCCCATCTACTTCATCAGAGGCTCTGATCCCTGCGCACCATATCAGAGTTCTCGTAGGAATGAATTGATCCCCAAATCTGAATCCTTCGGAGGTAGCCTCTTTGACAGGTGATCCCAGCATTACTTCAACGCCTTTTTTCTTAAGATACCTGAGCGCACGCTCCTGATTATCCTTGCAAGCCTGTGCCAAAACATTTGGCAGCGCGTCACATAGTATAAGGCGAAATTCTTTTTTGTTCAGATTATAAGTTGATGATAGTGTTCTTATCCAGTGAATAAGCTCACCGATCATTTCAATTCCTGTGAAACCGGCACCTGCAACCGCAAATGTCAGCAGTGAGCGGCGCCTCGCTTCATCTTCTTCCCCACGGGCACGTTCACAGCACATCTTTATATGTTCCCGAATTCTAACTGCGTCATCATAAGACCAAAGAGAAAATGAATTTTCTTTTAACCCGGGGATACCATAATAATTAGTCTGGCTGCCAAGAGCTAAAATCAAATAATCGTATTTATATTCTTTTTCGGCCCCTTTTACAACATTTGCTTCAAAGTCAAACGATTTGATATCATCACTATAATGTTTAATATCTGTATACTGAAATACCCTATTAAGAGGAACCTTAATTGCATCCTGTTCAACTCGGTTACCAGCAACTTCGTGAAGTTCGGTCATCAATGTCTGATAATTATTTCTATCGATAACAGTCACATCAACATCAGTATTTTTCTTGCGTTTGCTGAATGTAAGTGCAGCGGAAATACCGGCATAACCTGCTCCAACTATCAAAACCTTCTTAGACATAGTTATTCCTCCCTCAAAATAGTTTGTACATCTCCCTGGATAATTATAAATAATGTTCTTTAATCCCCTTAAAATAAGGAATATGCATTAGCTTTCCGTCGACCATAGCATACAATGATCCCGTTATAATTCCAGTTACGATTGAGCCTAGCAGGAGTAACGGTAAATATGCGAATATATTAAACGACTGTAAAAAAAATGAAGCTACAAGAACTTGTCCAAGATTATGGCTGGCTGCACCAGCGATGCTGATTCCAATATAGGAAACATATCTGTTCTGCAAACTTTTTAAAAGTCTCATGATTAAAAGCGCACATAATCCGCCAGCAAGTGAAAAAGCAAAAACAGTAACTCCTCCAAAAAATCCTGCTGCGATAATGCAGCGAAGAACGACTATAATAAAAGCCGATAAAGTGTCGAGATAAAAGATTGCAAACAAAGTCATAATATTCGGAAGCCCGATTTTTATGCCGGGAACAGGCACGATAGGGGGAAACATTCGTTCAACCACCGATAAAACAAGAGCCATTGAAATCAAAACTGCTATAATCGCAATTTTTTGGGGAGATAGTGCAGATTTAAAGCTCTTACTATTTGACAACAGCATCAACCTCCCCGTCTCCGCTTTTGTTTACTATTTTTATTATAATATGATTGGGAACACAGGCTATAACCTGTCCAACTTGTCCAATATACCCTGTTTTCACGCAAATCTGGTTAGGACATTTTATGTGAACGATAGCAATTTTTTGATCTTTTATACTTATATCGAAAGATAGGTCGCCATATTCAACTTTCTTTTCAGAATCGCTTGCTCCCGTAAGCTGAATATCCTCAACTTTTTTACCATTTATCAATATCTCAGCATATGAATCCCCTTGGTGGGGTCTAAATGCAATTGCGGTAAAAAGTGCTGAAAAAAGAACAATTGCGATAATTATAATGTCTCCAACTTTAAATCTCATATTATTCCTTTAAACTTATACAAAAAAATCCACCTAATTTATTCGCTTTGAAAATTTTTAATAATTCTTTTCAGAAGTTACCTAGTTTTTTATATATCTTTCAGGGCAAAATAAAACTGCAAAGGAGAGATAAAGATGGATGAGAAAGCAATAAAAAAACTACAACAGCTTCTTCGCAGTGTTGAATTAGGCGTTGAAAATTATGATAGATTTGTTAAGGATACATCAAAACCCGAATTAAAAGAAAAGTTTGAGCAATTTAAAAAAGATTATACCAATAGTTCTGATCAGATCGCCCAAAAAATTAAAGATCTTGGCGGTCAGCCTCTTAAGGGCAGCGGAATGGCAGGCATAATGCAGGATATTTCATATACAGCGCGCAAAATGGCCGGACACACGCCAATAGGAATCTTAAAAAGCGCACATTTAGGAGAAACAATAAATATCGAGTCTGCTCAAAAAGTATTATATGATGGCATTGAAAAGGACAGCTATAATCTCGTTGAAAATCACATGAGCCAATCACGCAATCATATGCATGAACTCCAAAGCTTAATCAGAAAGTACGAAATAGATCCCAAAGATTAATATTTCTATATAACTATTTAGTGATTGCAAAATACAAATAATTTATAAAATATTATAATATTTTCAAAGCAATTTCCACCATATCCGAAAAAGTTTTTTCACGCTCATTTGATGTTGTTTCGTTACCGGTCACCAAACTATCACTGACAGTAAGGATGGAGAGTGCGTTTGCTTTATACTTTGCGGCATATGTGTATAGAGCCGCTGTCTCCATCTCCACTGCCAACACTCCGTAATCTCTCCAAATCTTCCACATATCAGGATCGGGCTGATAAAAAGTATCAGTTGATAATATTGTCCCCACCGAAAAGCACTTTTCAGAATTTTCAGCAATTTCCGCGGCTTTTTTTAGCAAACTAAAACTTGCTGTCGGTGCGTAATCTAATCCCTTAAAAATTCGTTTACATAGTGAACTGTCTGTACAGCATGACATTGCAAGAACGATGTCCCGAGGATTTAGCTTTTCTGAGAAAGCTCCGCAGGTGCCAACTCGGATTATAGTGTTCACTTTATACTCGGATAACAGCTCATTTACATAGATCGAGATAGACGGCATTCCCATACCGCTTCCCTGAACCGATACGCGTTTTCCATGATAAACACCGCTGAAGCCCAACATTCCCCTAACATTATTGTAACAAATTATATCAGATAAAAAATTTTCAGCGATATATTTAGCCCTCATAGGATCTCCAGGCATCAATACTGATTCCACAATTTCTCCTTTTTTAGCTTCAATATGAGTACTCATATTATTTCACCTTCAAAACTTTCAACGATTTTTACACCTGCGCTGGTTCCTATTCTATTTGCTCCCGACTTAATCATTAAAATTGCATCCTGAGCTGAGCGAATACCTCCTGAAGCTTTTACTCCAAAGTCTGACCCAACCGTTTTGCGCATTAGTAAAATATCCTCAGGAGTAGCACCTCCTGTCGAAAATCCTGTTGATGTCTTTACAAAATCCGCCCCAGCTTTCTTGGCAGCTAAACAGGCTGATACTTTTTCCTCATCTGTTAAAAGGCACGTTTCTATTATTACTTTTACAGTTCTCCCGTCCGCAGCAAGAACAACTGCCCTAATTTCTTCTTCAACTTGTCCTAAATTTCCTGATTTAAGTGCCCCTATATTAATAACCATGTCGAGTTCTTGAGCTCCGTTATCAACCGCATCTGCGGCTTCAAACGCTTTTGACGCCGCTGTGCCCGCTCCAAGAGGGAATCCAATTACTGTGCAGACTTTTACATCGCTATTTTTAAGAAGTTCTGCTGCAAGAGCTACATACACTGGATTGATGCAAACAGAAGCAAAGTTATATTTTCCCGCTTCGCTGCATAGCCTTTCTATATCCGAAGGAAGCGCCTCGGCATGCAGATTCGTATGATCTATAAATTTCGCCAACTCGAATTTAGTCACAGTTACTTTCTCCTTATTTCATTTAAAAAGCTCTTCGCTCCGAAACTCTTGTTTAAGTCCAGATACTCTGAAATCGTTTCCGCTATATCTGAAAATGTTTTTCTAGTCCCTATATTAACTCCGCTTTTAACATTTTTGCCGAAGATTAGAAGAGGAATATATTCTCTGCTGTGATCAGTGCTCGGGGTTGTTGGATCACAGCCATGATCCGCCGTTATAAGAAGGATGTCGTCATCTTCTAAAGACTTTGTTAATTCAGGAATTCGCGAATCAAAATATTCAAGGGCATTTTTATACCCTACAACATCGTTCCTATGCCCATACAGCATATCAAAGTCAACAAGATTTGTAAATATAATTCCGTCACGTGACGTCTTCATATATTCTAAAGTTGCGTCAATACATGCGCTATTCCCAGATATATGGTTTGATTTAGTAATACCCTTGCCGGCAAATATATCTTCGATTTTACCGACAGCGCAGACGGAGTATCCCTTTTCAACTGCAGCATCAAGCACTGTAGGTGCAATTGGATTAAGTGAAAAATCTCTCCTATTTTTAGTTCTGGTATAAGAACCGCTCGTTCCAGTAAAAGGTCGTGCAATTATTCTGCCAACTGCATGTTCTCCAGTCATTATACTTCTAGCTTTTCGGCACAGGTCATAAAGCTTTTCAGGAGGATATATGTCCTCATGTGCTGCTATCTGCAAAACACTGTCGGCAGAAGTATAAACAATTGGATAGCCTGTTTTGACATGTTCATCGCCAAGCCGGGCAATAATTTCAGTGCCGGATGCAACACTGTTGCACAAAATATTTGTTTCAAATGCATTCTGCAAAGCATTTACTATATCAGGAGGAAATCCGTTTGGATAGGTCGGAAATGCTTTTTCGAGCTTAATCCCCGCAATTTCCCAATGTCCTGTAGTAGTATCCTTTCCGGAAGATACCTCTGCAAGTTTACCATATGCTCCAATAGGCTCAGGCACTTTTTCAAGACCTATTTCCGCTTCTATATTAGCAAGACCCAGCATCCTCATATTTGGCACATTTAAGCCTAATGTTTTTGCAATATGACCAATCGTATTGCTTCCTTCATCTTTGTACTTACAAGCATCCGGCAGTGCCCCGATACCTACGCTGTCAAGAACAATTAATACAACTCTTTTTATACCGCTCACTTCCAAACATTTTGCTATTTATATCCTTATTATAAACAACTATATAAGGAAAATAAACGTTGTTTTTCATGGTATTTTCGTATATACTTGATTATATATTATCTATATAATTATTTGTGTAAAATGGAGGTATTTTATGTTTTGCAGAGTCTGTGGGTTGGATATTGGCGATATGAATGTATGCCCCAGGTGTAGGGCTTCACGCGGTTTTGGCAATAATTATTGTAATAACTGCGGTAAAGAAGTTCGCCCAACTGATGCAGTCTGCACAAGCTGTGGTCAGGTTTTCACGCATTCTCAGACATCTCCTTTTGATACTGAGCCAAAATCACGGCTCGCTGCTGGTCTTTTCGGTATCTTTTTGGGTGGTTTTGGTGTCCATAATTTTTATTTAGGGTTTACAAACCGTGCTGTCTGGCAGATTATAATAACAATTATTACATGCGGAATAGGATCGATCTGGGGATTTATTGAGGGAATCTTGATTCTTGCAAAGGAAATAAACGTTGATTCAAACGGTATTCCGCTAAAGGATTTTTAAACTATTCCTCGGGGTGATTGGTTGAAAAAAGCTGTTTCATACTTTCTAACGGTATGTTTATTTTGCTCGCTGTTGACTATTACGCCTTCAGCTGATACAACCATGCCTTTTATTAAAAATGATGACATTGTATACCTCCCTTCAAATGAACAGCCAATAATTATTGATGATGAGGTTTTCTTCCCTGTTCAGACTGTCCTAGCAGTTGTCGGGGGCAACTATAAATACGACGAAGTTACAGATACTCTAACTGTATATAAAGGTACGGTGTCTATAAGTTTTTATCGTGAAAATAACATTGCAGTTACCTATGATAATAGATTCTATGAAAAAAAAGTTCCGATTCAGAATGGTATAACATATATACCCGCGTTGTTCGTTGTAAGTGAGCTTGGGGGGATATTCAGTGAGCCGTCACCAGGAATATATCGGATAAAGACAAGAACATCACAGATTTCAGACAGTGATATAGAACGGCTTATGCATAATATGCCATCTGATTTTAATAACAAAACTGATAATCCTAATTTTTACCTCTGTATAATCGGCACGTCTCAGTATACCCAAACACAGCTTAAGATTCTGCGCAATTCAAACTGTAAAGCGGTATTCTTTTTTACAGGCGACCAGATTCAAAGCAACGCTTCCCTTATGCGTCAGCTTGTAATAGAGGGGCAGGATATCGGTCTTATGCTCTCGCCGGATTTTGAAGCAAAACAGGGGTTAACGTCAGCTCAAATCGCTGATGAATTCAACCGCTTAAATGATATCCTGCAAAAACTCACATACACCCGATCACGTCTTGTTATGCTGCGGCATGGATCTCAGTATAATACCGACAGTGTTAATGCCGATCTCGTTAAAAGCGGCTATAGAACATGGAAGTATAATATTGAATTTACAGAAGCCCGATTCGGTGATGTAGAACCTTCCACCCAGCTTTTGATGACACAGCGCAACCTTGAAAGAATTAAATGGAATTCGGTTATTTTAGTAAATAATACAAATACAGCTACGATAATACTTCCGGGACTTATTACTTATATGCAGAACGCTGGTTATCACCTGCGCCCGCTTTATGAAACAACTAAGCCAGTTAATTTCCCTTTATTAATGGAATAGAATATTAGACAGTATATTGGAAAGGATGAACCTTTTGTCAGATTGTATCGGAATATTTGACAGCGGCGTGGGAGGGCTTACTGCCGTTCATGCTGCTGAAAAATATTTACCCAATGAACATATCATATATTTCGGCGATACTGAACATATGCCTTATGGAGGGCGTTCTTTTGACACAATCGAAAAATTCGCATCTTCGGATTTTAATTTTCTTTTAAGCTTTGATGTAAAAATTATTATAGCTGCTTGCGGTACAGTTTCTTCTGTAGTACTGCCCCATATAAAAAACAAGTATCCTGTTCCTATTATTGGGGTTGTAGAACCTGGCTCGGCAGCCGCTGTCAGCAAAACTAGAAACGGTCGTATCGGTGTTTTAGCCACTGCTGCTGCTATTAAGTCAGGCGCATATAATGATGCCATAACACGGAAAGATTCTTCAGTGCAGGTATTTCCCATGCCTGCTCCACTTTTTGTGCCACTTGTTGAGAATGGCCGCTTCCATAAAGGCGACAGGGTTGCCAAGCTTGTCGCCCAGGAATACCTTGAACCACTTTTGAAAGAAAATATCGACACCCTTGTTCTTGGGTGTACGCATTATCCTTTCCTTTCAGAAATCATTCAAAGCGTTTGCGGAGATTCTGTGACCCTTGTTAATCCGGCAGAAGAAGCAGTAAAAACTGCACACGATGTTCTTAAAGACAGAGGTTCGCTTTCAGACAACTGTAAAGGAAATCCCGATTTTTATGTATCTTCAGATATAGATTCTTTTAAACATATAGCTGAAATATTTTTGGGAAAAGCCTATACTATTCGTCCCTCGCTTGTTAACATAGATAAATACTGATAAAGGAGAAACAGCATGGACGAAGCAATAATTACTATAAACAGTGAACAGCTCTTCGACGACGGAAATAATGACAGCATTAAATTCGTGACAAGCGGAGAATTTTCAAAAATTGACAGTCATTACTATATATGTTACAATGAATCTCAAATAACAGGTCTTGAGGGCGTTATTACATCGCTAGATATCGAAAATAGCCGTATAGTTCTTACCCGTAAGGGATCTGTAAACCATGAAATGGTTTTTCAAAAAGGTGAAAGAAATCACTGTATGTACGATACAGGAGAAGGATACATCACGATTTGTGTCAGTACCATTGACATCGACTTAAAACTAGGCGAAAATGGCGGCTCTCTTTATATTGAATATACTCTTGATATGAGCAGTGCGCTGCTCAGTCGTAATAGAATAAATATTTTGATCGAAACAAAAGAATGAAGAAATCATCAGGAGGAGTAAAATTGTTTTCAAACCCGATACTGCAAGCGGTCAGTCACATCAAAACGCTTATTGAAACAGCTATAAAGCAATGCGGCTATGATATTGAAACCGAGATTGAGGTTTCCGAACCAAAAGATAAATCACACGGTGATTTTTCAACAAATGTTGCTCTAAAGGCGGCAGGCTTGCTTAAAATGAACCCGCGAACTGTCGCGTCGGCGATAGTTGAACATATCGATACCTCTGATTCTCTTGTTAACAAGGTTGAAGTTGCAGGCCCTGGATTTATTAATTTTTATTTATCAGACAGCTACTTTTCCGGTGTTGTAACAAGCATAATCAGTAATGGAATCGATTACGGCAAAAGCAATATTGGAGAAGGCAAAAAAGTAATGGTAGAGTTTGTATCAGCGAACCCTACCGGGCCAATGCACATGGGAAATGCGCGCGGCGGAGTTGTAGGAGATACTCTTGCTACAATTCTTTCATGGTCTGGCTATGATGTCTCACGTGAATTTTATGTTAATGACGCCGGAAATCAGGTGGACGTGCTGTCACGTTCGCTTTCAGTTCGTTATATACAGTATTTTAAAGGAGAAGATGCTGCTGAGTTTCCAGAAGACGGTTATCATGGAGACGACGTTCGTGAAAGAGCGGCTGAATGCGCAAAAATATATGGCGACAGTTTATTGAGCAAACCAGAAGATGAGAGAAGAAAAATTCTGGTCGAATATACTCTGAAGAAAAATATAGAAAAAATGCAGAAAGACCTTGAAAATTATCGAATTAAGTATGATCGGTGGTTTTTTGAAAGTGAACTGCATAAGAGCGGATATGTTGAAGATACTGTTAAAATGCTTTCTGACGCAGGTTATGTTTATGAGCAGGACGGAGCTCTGTGGTTCAGGACAACACAGTTTGGCTGTGAAAAAGATGAAGTACTTAAAAAGTCAAACGGTTTTTATACTTATTACGCTGTAGACATTGCATATCATCGTAACAAATTTTTGGAACGCCATTTTGACAAGGTAATCGACGTTTTCGGTGCTGACCACCATGGACATACATTGCGTTTTAAGGCAGGCGTCGCAGCTCTAGGTTTACAACCTGACTGCCTCCAGTTTGTACTTATTCAGCTTGTTAGACTGATGCGTGGCGGCGAAATCGTACGCATGTCAAAACGCACTGGTAAAACCATTTCTCTTGCAGACCTCTTACATGAGATCCCGGTAGATGCGGCACGATTTTTCTTTGACTTTAAATTAAGCGACAGCGCGATGGACTTTGATCTTGACCTTGCAGTTAAACAGAGCAGCGATAATCCAGTTTTTTACGTTCAATATGCGCACGCTCGTATATGCAGTATATTAAAAAATCTGTCTGCTGAAGGAATTACACCCAAAAATACTGATGAAGTAAATCTTTCACGGTTAACAGCGCCGGAAGAACGTGATCTTATACGCCTTCTTGCTGTCTTCCCTGAGGAAATACGCTGTGCAGCTGAAAATCTCGAGCCTACAAAAATGACACGTTTTGCCGTAGAAATTTCTAGTGCCTTTCATAAATTCTATAATGCATGCTATGTGCGCTGCAAGGATGAAGAACTTATGTATGCGCGTCTTTCCTTATGCCAGGCTGCTAGACAAGTAATTAATAATGCTCTACGCATAATTAATATCGAAGCTCCAGAAAAAATGTAAAGGAGACTACATAATGAAAAGGTACGTATCAAAATTCATATCACTTTTCTTAGCATTATCCTTGATTTTATCTTTCAGCGCAACCACTTTTGCCGAAGAAGCAACCAAGGCCGCAGCTACGCCAAACAGCGCGTCCACAAGCAGTAATACTCCATCGTATGACGACTTTCTAAAGTTCTTAGCGGAAGCGCAGCAGAAAGCCGAAGATGATAAAGGCAGCGCGCTTACCGGTGATGAAGCTGTTAAATTGTTTTATGAGGTCCTGAAGACTTATCTTGATGTATCAAATGATGAGGATGTTACTGAGCAGGAACTTCTCGAGGGATTAGTATACAATCTTTTGATGAATTACCCTGATATGATGCCTGCGTTTGTCAATATGATGCTGCAGTCTCACAATCAATTCAATGCCTATTTAACAGCTGAAGAATGGGATTCTTTTATTAACCAAAAATCATTGACTGGTTTAGGTATAAAATATTTGTATCAAGACGGCATTGCTAAGGTTATTCGTGTGTACGATAACACTCCGGCTGCTAAGGCTGGTATTTGTGAAGGCGATATATTCTACACAATTAATGGCCAAAGGCTTTATGGAAATGGAGATCCATCATCT
Organism: Bacillota bacterium; assembly: GCA_030705925.1. Classification (NCBI taxonomy): domain Bacteria; kingdom Bacillati; phylum Bacillota; species Bacillota bacterium. The sequence goes on along the minus strand of JAUZPM010000004.1, from coordinate 15,412 downwards.
ATATTAGCCGCTGCCGGTGATAAGAATATCACGGCTTCTCTTTACAGACCATCTGATCATATATTATATACCACAAAGCTTTCAAAGGAAGCATTTACTGCCAACGTCGTATTTTGGGAAAAACATACGGACGGAAAGGTTCCTTATGCAGTTGTTCGCATAGATGATTTTATGGGAACTATTGAAGAATATAACGCTGCGATTGATGACATATATAATTCAGGAATTAAAAGGATCGTATTTGACTTGCGTGATAACCCTGGCGGGGAACTTGAAAATGCAGCGGCATACATCGACAAACTTATCCCGACTAAAGGAAAATTGCTTTTTAAAACCAACTTTAAAAAGGGTGTTGATGTCGATACAAGCTATTATTCTACCGGGATCGGCAAAGCTTTTGATAAAGTCGCAATATTGATTAATAAGAACTCCTACTCTGCCGCAGAAGTAATGACAATTTCACTTCGCGAGTTACTGGGAGCACAAATCATTGGTCAAACGTCGTACGGTAAAGGCGTAGGAATGCAGGGGTTCCCAATGTCAGACAACTCCGTCCTTCTCGCTGTTGATTTTGAGATTACATCACCAAAGGGTAATCACTATAACGGAGTCGGAATAGTTCCCGATCAAGTAATAACCAATCCTGACCCGACATACCCAGGTTATCAGTTCAAGCCCCTAAATCACGACAATTATACGAGTGTTAAAGAAGGCTTATTAAGTGATACTGTAATAGCTCTGGAACAGCGTCTTAAAATTGTCGGAGTACTTGACAGTGTTGATAACCTTTTTGATGATAAAACAACTGAAGCAATAAAGAAGTTCCAGACAAACGCAGGCATTCCTGTTACCGGCGTTTTAGATCTTCAGACATTTAACATGTTGACTGATGTTGTTAACCTTGCTAAAAACATTTCAACACAGCAGGATGCTCAGATGGAATATGCACTTAAATATATTCAGGAATAGGATTGAAATTGTTTAAGGAGTTTGTTATTATAATAACATAACAAGTTTTCTTAATGTTTGATTACTATTTAAGGAGGTTTTATATAATGGCATATGTAATTTCTGATGAATGCATCAGTTGTGGAACATGTGAGCCGGAATGCCCGGTGAGCTGCATATCTTCCGGTGACGATAAATACGTTATCGATGAGAGCGCTTGTATCGAATGCGGTACTTGTGCTTCTGTATGTCCGGTATCTGCGCCACAACCTAAATAAGAGTTGCAGTACATATAAAACAGGGTTAACACCCTGTTTTATTTTTATATTTTATGATAAACTAAACCTTGGGGTGAAATTAATGGTGCATGATGACGAAACAGTTGATGATTTACAGATTGCAGGCTTAAATATCATACAGAAAAAAAAAGGCGTCAAGTTCGGTCTTGATGCCGTCCTTCTCGCTGATTTTGCGCGAATTAAAAAGAACGCGAGAGTATGCGATCTTGGAACAGGAAGTGGGATAATACCTCTCTTGCTTCATGAGCACTATTCCCCTTCCCATATCGATGCTGTTGAACTTTTAGATGAATATGCCGATATGGCATCCAGAAGTGTAAAATTAAATAAATTGGAACAGGTTATAACCGTTCATAATTTTGATATTAAAAACATTAATGCCCTGCTAAAATCCAACGACTATAATGCTATCATCAGTAATCCGCCTTATAAAAAATTTGAAACTGGTCTATCAAGTACTAATAATGATTTTTTAACTGCCCATCACGAGGTGCATGCTACTATCAATGATATTGCAAAAGCTGCTGCTTACCTTCTTTGCGATCACGGCAAAGTTTTTATCGTTCACAGGCCTGAAAGACTTTGCGACGTAATAATCGCATTCAATTCATATAATATTCCCGTAAAAAGGATCAGATTTGTACATTCAAAACAATATAGTTCCCCTAATCTTGTGCTGATTGAGGGGCTTAAAAACGGGCGAGATGGTCTTCTTGTTTTGCCCCCACTTTATATTTATGACGAAAATGGAAACGAAACAGAAGAAACACGCCGAATATACCGGCGGGAGGTAAAGTAATGATAGTTAAAAAAGGAGCTCTTTATCTTGTGGGAACTCCTCTTGGAAATTTGGAGGATATGTCGCCTCGCGCACAGTTTATACTTCGTGAATGTGATTTTATTGCGGCCGAAGATACCCGGGTTACTGCTAAACTTTTATCAGTATTTAACATAAAAAAGCCTCTTATAAGTTATTATGAGCATAATATAAGAGAACGCGGAGAAGAAATATGCGCGCGACTGGAAAAAAACGAATGCTGTGCTCTCGTGACAGATGCAGGAATGCCTGCAATTTCTGATCCCGGCGAGGATATTGTTAGGCTTTGCGGAGAAAGAGGCATAGAAGTATTTGCTGTTCCAGGTCCATCAGCCGTTGTCACCGCACTCGCTTTATCCGGCTTGCCAACTGGACGTTTTACATTTGAGGGCTTTCTTACGAAAGCTCATAAAAATCGTATGCAGCATTTGAATGATATTAAAGAAGAAACAAGAACTATGGTTTTCTATGAAGCTCCTCATAAACTAAAAGAAACATTGCGCGATCTTTATGATACGCTTGGAGACCGTAAAATCAGTATAGCTAGAGAAATGACAAAATTGCATGAAGAAGTCATAAGAACAACTCTATCACAAGCCATACAGATATATGAGGAAAAACCTCCGAAAGGAGAATTTGTTTTAGTTATCGATGGAATGCCCAAAAAAGCACCTGAGCATCCTGATTTAAATGACATCAGCTTAAAAGATAAATTGATTGCCGACATCGATATGAATATTAAATTAGGACTTCCCAAAAATGCAGCCGTCAAAAAAACTGCTGATACGTTTAATTTGTCTCGAAATGAAGTTTATAAAATCTGTTTTACAGATTGATAAATAATATAAAAAACGCAAACACTATTTATAAAAGAGGTGTTTGCGTTTTTTATGAATAGTCGATTTATATCAGGAGACGATGATGCAGAGGATACCCCTAATAAGGAAGAAATGCAGCGCACGCAGGAATTTGGCAGTATAACGTCCAAATCCAGTCGTGGGATTATACACTGCATAACTATAATCGGGCAAATCGAAGGCCATTATATTCTTCCTCCCCAAAATAAAACAACTAAATATGAACATGTTTTACCTCAGTTAGTTGCAGTCGAAGACAGTGATGAAATAGAAGGATTGCTGCTTATTCTTAATACTATGGGCGGAGATGTTGAGGCAGGGCTCGCAATTTCTGAAATGGTGTCTGGAATGAAAAAGCCAACTGTCTCTCTTGTATTAGGAGGGGGACATTCGATTGGAGTTCCTCTAGCTGTATCATCTAAAAAATCATTTATTGTCCCGTCTGCGACAATGACTATACATCCTGTACGTATGAACGGATTAGTGATTGGAGTGCACCAGACATTCGAATACTTTCAGCGAATGCAGTCCCGTATATCTAATTTTATTATTTCAAACTCACACATAAGTGAGCAGAAACTCCGGGACTATATGTATAGAACTGATGAACTCGTAAACGATGTGGGAACAGTAATAGATGGAAAAACAGCCGTTGAAGTAGGTCTTATCGATGAATTAGGTGGATTGTCAGACGCTCTCGATTCATTATATTCTATGATTCAATCACGTCGCTCCCCGCAAAATTCGGACTAGGAAATATACAGCTTCGGAGATGGTATAGTAAACTTTTACAAGATAAACATGACGAAAAGCAGTTTATTATACCATCTCCAGTTTATATTATTTTTAAATCTATCCAAATAATTAATTACTAATTTTATAGTTTCCCCGGCTTTTCCGTGTCTTTATTGTTAGCAATTCTCTCTTTACTGGCTGCACCTAATGGTGCGGATGCAGTCTCTAATCGAAGAAGTGTTGCAACCTGTCACCACGGTTTTATATTCTTTAAGTGTCATTTAGTCTTCTCCTAATGGTAATCTTACTTTACTATTGCGTTTTCATTCTTTCCTGTTGAATCATATCATTCGACCAAAATCTATGCCTCATTAAATATATACCTTTTCTATTTGGAAAAATATAGTTCCTAGCACTAATCTTCCGCATTATTTTAGCCAGCATATGAATGCAGCCGCCTATGCCAACTATTGTATTATTTATGCATTTTCTATCAAACAATACCCTTGGATTTTTCCTGTTTCCGCTTTCATTCTTACATATACTACTCCCTTCTTTTGCTAAAATAAATACAGTTTTTATCGGCATATTGGTTTTTTTATATCTAAAAAATCTTAATGCCATCAGCACAGTTGGTGGCGCTTTCGCAAAAATTGCAATGCAAAAATATTGACGCTGTTGCAAAACAGCCCGCAAAAAAGTCGGAGCAATCATCCCGAAAGGGTTGGTTGCCCCGACTTTTTGCTTTAGAATTAAGTTGTGAAACAAATTCAAAAGCACTTAGATCATAACAAATTTGAGTAGGATTTTCAACAGTTGACGTTCCCAATGAATATGGAAATTACCGCTGAATGACCCGGTACGGCTTCAAGTGTCCAGTCTGAGAACTTGATTACAGGAAACTATATCGCGCCTATTCTTTAAAAGAAAGAAAACCGATAACCAACCCCCGGATTATCTTTCAGGTGTTGGTAAATGGCTACATGTGCGACATCTACTCGACGCGCAAACTGGAGGAAGCCCGCCGGAAGCGTTTGGAGTTCATGTGGCTGCTGCAGGGGGAACCAGTGCCAGACTACAGCACCTTTGCCGGGTTAGCACCGGGCACACCAAAGATACTGAGGAAGGCCTGTCTTATCAGTTCACCCGTCGTCTGGAGAAGCTGGGCGAAACAGAACGCGACGAGGTATTCGACGGCACCAACTGGAAAGCCGCGCGAGACGATATTCATTCGCCTGGTCCAAAACGACAGGAAAATATCCGACCAAGGCGTAGAAAGCCGTACGGCAGGAATTTGAACGGCGTGAGATTTTCGGTAAAGTGCCTCTGAAAAAGTTCTTCGGGTTAGTGGATTCGGAGAAAGCGCCGGGATTAAGTTTGCGCGTGAAATCGGTCGCCGCAAGCCATCGGTGCAGCACGTATATGAGACGCTCTGCACCCTGTTGGGAAAATGTATGCTTATAAGAAAAAGCTGTTTATGACGGGAAACACCAGCAACATCTACACCGAAACAGACCCGGACGCCACCTTTACGCACATGAAAAAAGACTATATGCGCAACGGGCAGCTCAAGCCGTGATACAATGTGCATATCGCTGTGAACAACGATTACGCCACAGGTGTCGCGATCTTTCACAATCGGACAGAAATAGAGGCTGTTGCAAAACTTTCGTTTTGCAACAGCCTCCTTATTTTTATTTGGGTTTAAATTTAAGAAGATTTTTTTGAGAAATAATTGTACAGCATCTGCGCTGTTTCTGCTCTTGTTGCTGTGCCTGTCGGATTTATCTTTCCATCTGTTCCATTTATAAAACCATTCGCAGCAAGAAGTAGAATGTCATTCTTTGCATAATCTGCTATGCTGTCTGAATCACTGAACGAAACCTTAGAGATATCTACCTTTTCGTCTAGCAAGTTGAATGCTCTAAGTGTCCTTGCAAACAATACGAACATATCCTCTCTTGTCACATTCGCTGTTGGGTTAAATGACCCATCTGATCCTGTCGCAATGCCAAGATCTTTTGCTACTGCAACTGCACTTGCATAATATGCATTTGCATCTACATCATTGAATGTGCCTGATCCAGTCTTATCTCCGGCAAACGCCCTCATCAGCATAAGCGTAAAGTCACCACGGTTCACTGTTGCGTCAGGTTTAAATGTTCCGTCTTCATAGCCTTTGATGATTCCTTTGCCCGCAATATAGGTAATCGCACTATTAGCCCAATGATTAGAAGTATCAGAGAATGTTGTTGTAGTAGTTGTGCTGCCATCTGTCGGATTTGTTGTATCGGTTCCGCCTGATGTATCAGTACCGCCAGAACTGCTTCCACCGCTTGAACTTCCCGAGCTGCCATTATCTGAACCTACATTAATCTCACCGGAACCAACAGTTACTGTGTATGTCGCCTTTAATTCATTGCTGCTGTAATAAATCTCGATTAGAGCAGTTGCACCAGTGGTCTTACTCAGTGTCAACGTCGTTAAGCCCTGACCGCTATACTGTTCAACACCGTTAACTTTAACCTTTAATGAAGGATCTTTCGTCACCGGTATAACTGTAACATTTGTTGTCCCTTCAGGAACAGATACACGGTAACTCGTATTTTTATCCGTCAAATTAACTTTAACGGTTCCACTATTAGTCTGCAGAGACAAAGCGCTTAAGCTATAGTCTGATGTAATAAACGGAACCTGCTCATCTAAAACAGTTCCTGGAGTCGGTTTTGCATTGTTTGCAATCTTGGTTTCCCTAATTGTTCCATCAACAGAATAACTGAACGTTAAAGCCTTATTTCCGACAGCATCTTTCTGCCAAGATTCGCCTTCGTTGAATATTGCTTTTGAAATCGTTGTTCCGCTCGGATTATTCAAATCAAAGTGAGACCAGTTAATGTAGTATAACCCGAGTTTGCTCATTAGATAAACCATTGCATTTGGATCTGGAGTACCTTTCACTGGATTTGCAAGTGTGTAATTTGTTCCATAGAATTTGTTAAAATCATCAATGGTAAGATTATTTGTGCCACCTATAGATGAAGAGGAATTATCTTTAATCCAAATAATTTTTGCACTGCGCGGCTTGACATAAAAGTCATTGGTTATTGTGTATGACGTAGCATTGGCAGTATCGTTACCCCAACTTTCTCTTCTTGCAACAGTATAATTTTTGAGGTTTACTGTGTTGTTACTATTATTATAAATTTCAAGATATTCAAATGGGTGTTTAGTATATACTCCATTTATAGTAACAGGATTAGAGTTTGATACAATTTCAGTAATCAATAAATCTGACAATGTTACATAACCTACAGCTACGTAATTTTTGCCATCAACATTTGCTCTTACAATTGAATAAATACGTCTGTTTGCATCAGTTGCAAAATCCATTCCGGACTGCACAGTTTCATGCGGATTTACTGTATCAAAAGTTCTCTTTGCAATAGGTGTAATCGCTGGTGTAGTTTGGAGATTTGTTGAAAGAGTAAAACCATTGTCATTACTTCTATAGTAATCAACTTCTACATTTGACAATGTTTTATCTGTCGTGTTTTGGAAGCTGGTAACTACAGTGTTAGGAGTATCACTTGATGAGTTCAACCCAATCTTAGTATCAGTTATTTTAACGACAGGGTCATCTTTTTCAACCCATACCGGCGCTGTTATTGAATAATAGCCAGCACTGTCTATAAAGCGGACATAATAATACTTGTATTCAGCAGGTAGTGTAAGATCATTTATATGAACAACCTTATTCTTATTACCATACTTGTCGCTTTGTACTAAATCACCCGCTGCAAATGTCTTTTGATAAACAACAATGTTGTCTTCAGTTATGATGCTCAATGTACCGGTTTCATCTTTGGATGTATCTGCAACTGTTATGTCAAAATTAAGATCAGAAGGATTCTTAAGTCTCGATCCCATCCATTGTCCGTTAACTTTATAATCAACGAATGTTGTAGTTGATGCAGCCTCATAACCTCTGTTCATCCTGTAAGCTTCTATAAGATTATCTTTGGTAAGTCCGCCCATTATAACTTTTCCGCATTCTGGTCTAGCAGAGCCCCAGGCTTTACTATGGTTATCCTCGTTGAACGAAGGATTAACATGCCAGCCTTTAGACAATGCACGTGCATATTCATTTTGATAATCAGATACTGGATTTTGGAATTCGCATAGGTCAAGTACTTTGTCGGTTGCCTCAGAGTAATAATCGTAATCATTGAAGTCGCCCCAGTAATCTCCAGGGTGGTTAAACTGAAGAACAACATTAGGATTACCTTGATACTTCTCGTAAAACTCAGGAAGCTCATCTGATGAATCAAAATCAAAATCCGAATCCTGTGTGCAATTTGCAACAGTCATATGACCGTTAAGTCCTCCATTTGAACCCGACCAAGTCATTTCATAACCGCCCATTGCAAGATATCCGCCCGGGCCTGGTTTATAATATTTTGCTGCAATTTTCGGTAAGTCCATGACATCCCAGTAGAAACGTTCACCTTCGACACGGCTGTGGTCTGAGAGCTCAAATATGTCAAGTTTTGCTTGATCACGAGCCCATGTATAAGCCTCATCAGGCGTACCTGTACCGTCAGAATAGTTTGAATGCGAATGAACTTCAGCTGAATAGTGGTTAAGATTATCGCTGTCGCCCATGCTGAACTCTGATTTTTGGTCAGTCTGGTTATGTGCTGAGGATTTATCAGAAACTAAAAATTCAATGTTATGTTTACCTGCTGAAAGCGCTGTAGTCGGTGAATATTTGAGTACATTTCCTCGACTATCACTCGTAAGTCCAGCTTCTGATGTGACATCCTTTCCGTCTATTAAAAGCTTCACTGAAGATGTATCTATCCCAGAGACATCCTCAAACTTTATTTGAATATTCGGAATATACACATTTTCATAATAGTAATATGGTTCTGGCTTGAAATATGTTATTTGAGGTCCCTGTGTATCTGTATACTTAATAGCAAACGGTTCACCGTTACTATCTTTTAAAGTAACTGTATGCAACCCATCAGATGCTTCAATATAATACTGAAGCTGATCTGCATACTTAACCGCATCATAGGGTATTGTGCAGGTATAATAATTTTCTTTTCCATTCTCAGCTGTAAGTTTAGTCTTCACATACCCGTCAGTATTAAACGACTTATAGTATAAGTATTCACTTCTAAGTTCGGTATCATCTACAATCTGAACCTCAATGTTAACATCCCCGTTAGCGTTTATGGCCGCTGTTTGGGTGTTTTCATATAATATATATGGAGATGTTTTATCGGCCATATTAAACGATCTTTGTTCAGGTGCTACATATCCAGGCGAATAATTAGTATTTGTAGCTATTTTCTTGAGAACTGTAGGATCAGCATCGTTTTCAGGCAGACCATATTGAACACTTTTACCGATAATAGAGTCGTTAATTCCCTGTGACATAGTATCATTATAAGTAACTTTACAGATTGCAGTACCTGGAGCCATATCATTTTTCGCTATCATAACAGTTCTTGTTCCGGTTGAATTCATATGGAATAGATTACTGTTAGCGGTATCGCAAGCTTTTAACCTAATTAGCTTTGTGTTAGCTGCTAAAGGTGTATTAGGATCAAACTCATTTGCATTATTCCTATACTGCCTGTATGTTGAAAGATCCCATTGGTCACCATACTCGAACTGGTCAAAAAGTGCCACTGCACACTCACCCGGTGCAAGAATAAACTGTTTGTTACCTTTTGAATCATAAGATATTGCTGATGGAGAAAACTCCCAACTATCAGAAATCTTGATTGATTTTACCAGAGATGGATTTGATATCGGACTAGGTTGATAATCAAGTCTATAATCCATCAGGTCAATATCACTATTTGAGGAATTATAAATTTCAACATAATCGAAATGTCCACTTGCCTCTGGGTTAGATGATAACTCTGTAATCATAAGATCAGGAATATTGAATTTATTGCGAATCTCAACATTGTAGCAACTACCATTTTCACTGGGGATTTGCTTATTTGTTGTTCCTGAAGATACAATTGTATAGCCTATTTTAGAATGTCCCATAAGTTGATCTTTCGGTATCGTTGCTTCATAATATGAAACATACTGAGAATCGGACTTTTTAGAGCTCAAATTTGTATTTTTAGTCATATTCACACTTTTGCCGGATGACACGCCATCAAAGCCGTAATTAACAGTAAGTGAGTTACTATCGGAAACATCAGATACAACAGCTGAAATAATCAAATCCTGACTTGTCGACACCCATGTCAACGGTGAATGAATAATATTGCCGACTCCTGAAAGCGAATCGTCTATCTTACCAAGAGTAAATGTCATGTGACGAGTAGAAATATGCTGATTCGGATACTTTCCGTCTACAGACCCACCATACTCATCACCAACTGTAAGATCAATGTTATAAACCTTTAAATCAGAAAGAATACCTGGGTTATAGGTAACAGTATTATTTGAGTATGATATTTTATCAGTTACATCTTTACCGTCAAAAGTCATTTTTAATGAACTTGGATCAACCCCTGCAATATCTGAAAGCTTAAGGGTAATCCCTGTTGAGAAACATCCTGTATGAAGAGTCGTTCGATCAACCGGCGTTGATGAAATTACTCTTGGTCCCTCGGTGTCTTTACATAATTCATGATAGGGATTAAATACATCTGTTGGCAATGTTGTTATGTTTGCACCGTCAGTTGCAATAAAGTAATACTTGATCTCTTCAGAAGCCTTTAAATTGGCCAGCGGAATAGATGCTACGTACTCATTATCATGCTGCAGATCTTTTGTCATATTCACAACCGAGAAATCATTATCATTTTCTAATTTGTAATACAAATAGACATTTTGAATATCATTGTCCTGATCAGTAATTTTAACTCTAAAATCATTCTCGTCTGGTTGCCGATACTCTGAATGAGAATATTGGTCAAAGACTGGTGAATTCGGAGATGACTTCGGTTGCTGATAATCTTCTAAATGGTAAGGATTCGCTGTTACTCCAACAGCTGAAATAAGCATCTTTCCAACAACTGCGCCAAATTTTGGAGCGTATGAAAATTCCAAAGTCTTGTTAGAAGTAACTTGAGTTGAATCTTTGTTATATTCCGCCTGGCATATTGCGGTAGCTGTAGAATTGGTACAATCCATAACTGAAAGTACCGCATGCGCTGAATTTGGCAGATTAAATCCATTGTAGGTAACACCATTTATAGTTGTTGTTCTTAATGTAGAACTGTTCCCGCTATTGTATTCCACTGCTAATACTCTATTTTCTTTGGGGATATTAGGGCAACCATAAAATTTAATGAAATCAGACCAAATCCTTTGCATATCGTTGTCTGTTCCCCACAAATATGGTGTATCAACAGTAGTCATTATATCAGTATTATATAGGCAGCAAACAAGCGGCGTATTAGCTTTCCAAGAGTTCCCTGTTACTGTGCTCTCGCGTACAAGATCATTTGCATAACTACTAGTAGCACCGGTTGCAGAGTCGTACGTTGTTAGCATAAGTTTGAATTTCGTTGGATCTAAATCCTTTCCGCTCAAATTTACAAGCTCAACAAATTCAAATACATTACCGTCGCTGCCCTGTTTTGCTGCGCCTTGAGGAAATGCGCCGTATTCGGTTACTGCAACTTCCGGGTATGAAAGTGTGCCGGTTGTCTTTTGAACATCAACTGTATAAGGGTTGGATGCATTTGCAGGGAGTGTTGTTATATTTAAGCCCGCGTCAGCTACCGCAAAATAATATTGAAGTTTATTCATATATGCTATTTGCGTAGCCGGTATTGTAAATGTACCTGTTGCCGACTTAACACTACCTGTTGTTGAAGATGATGCACAATCGTAAGTCAGTTCTTTATAACTTAATTCATCTTCTGATTTGTAGTATAGTTTGATGTAACGTATATCATTATTATCAGATGCGGATACAGAAAGGCTTAAATCTGCTAATCCAATTGAAGTTGGTGGTGTATAATTTGAAAACGATGGTGCAACATTATCTGTAAAATCCCAAGGCTTTTGATCGTATGAATAGAACGATGTCATTTTTGTGGCATTACCAGATATTGAAGCATAAGGTTCTGTTATTCCTTTTGAGTCATTCCACTTGTATTCAATTGTGACCCCATTAGTAAGGTAAGTAGAATTCCCACCCGTAAAATTCAGTGCAGGTGTAGTGTTGTCTTCATAATTATTAACTGTAGCATCTTTTTTTGCAAGGATTAAATTAAAACATTGTGATGATGTTTGCAAATTCTCAAGAAAGAAGTTTCCACCCTCAACTCCTTGTTCTGGTGTCCCATCACTGTAATTAAAGCTTTCTGCCATGCACACTTTATCAAGAGGAACTTTAGGTGAGTATTTATTTACAAAATCAGTTCTTGTAAGATTTTCCATCGCACTTCTTGGCGCATTCTGCTTGATCCACAAAATCCGGTAATCATTTGGCGCAACATTTATACTATCTGGTTCAACAAGCCCTTCACACGGTGTATATTGACTTATATTATTAAACCATATTCCCTTTTTGATACTTCCAGCATACCACTCGTATCCAAGTTTATAATCTTTTAAATTAATATATCTGCTTGAAGCATTATAAACCTTTACAAATTCCCAAGCATCATAACCAGTATTGTCTACAACCACGTTATCAGCATTTACGCAAAGTTCCGTCATAATCAGATCAGTAGTCTGTTGAGCAAATGTTGAATATGTAGGTGTTTTTAAGTCTCCGGATGAGATATAATATTCGATTTTATTTAAATTCTTTAGATCTTTATATGCTATTTTTGCAGTAAATTTCTGCGCATTCAGGCTTCCGGCTTGTCTTGCACTGCCCTTTGTCATAGCAATTGTAGAAAACGAATCATTCGTTCCGAATTTTCTGTAATTAAGAACTGCGCCATCATTAGAAGAACTTGCAACTTCGGCATTAAATATTGCGTCCTCTTTATACCCTGCGTAGTCTAGCGGAGCATATGATATCTGTGGTGTTGTATAGTCTTTTACAACTATTGAAACTTTAGCAGCAGAAGCATTACCATTCTTATCCTTAGCTTCAACCGTCACTTCATGTGTCCCTACACCTAGCTGTGCCTTAGCAAACGAATAAGTCATTACACCAGAATTGTAATTTGATGCTGGAACGGCTATAGTGTTGCCATCATACTCGATTTTCAATGAAGTTGCGTCAATTCCGAATTCATCACTAATTGAAGCAATTAATTTATCATAATAATTTCCTTCAACTGTAATTCCATCAGTTGGGGATGTTATACTAATATCCGGTCCCTCATTATCAATGACCTGGATTTTGTTGGGGGCATTTGAGCTTGCTGAAAGTGTAGTATTATTATTACCATCAGTTGCCTCAATATAATAATCTATCTCGTTTGTACCAGTGATATCGGCAGCTGGTATTGTAAACTTAAATGTCTTTTCAGTTGAATAACCCGGGTTTTCAAATATAAAGTCTTCAGTATACGCTTTCCATGAACCGCCGCTCTTCTTATAGTGTAAAGTTGCAGATCTTACATCCGTATTATCGGTAATATCAGCTGTAACAAGCAAATTATTAATTTGTGTAAAATCAACGGAAGTAATTGGCGTATGGTTAATTGTTGGCGCAATAGTATCATTTATATCAAGTGGTTTCTGCCCTGCGAATATCTTACCAGGGGTAGAAATTGCCTTTTGTTGAAATATAGCTGAATTAACTCCGTCAGTCCCTTGTTTATACGTCGCACTTTTACCTGAAGAACAATCCACTGAGTATGAATATGTAGAAGTTGCAATATTTTTTTGTTTCGATAAAGAATAAAAACTAATTGCATTATTTGTTCCGCTGTTATGAAGGTTAGCCCTTCCATTTACATTCTTCAAAGTATCTAGTGAAAACATAGGAGCAATAATCCTATGGGCTACATCTGGAACTAAACCGCTAGTTTCACAAGTGCTGAAATCAGCATTGCTTGCAAAGAATTTCCAGAAACTTGCTTTCTGCTCATCTGTAGTATACTTATAGCCTGCCTTATAATCATTATCCAAATATAATGCAAAAACATAGACTTCTCCAGGCTTAAGCTCAGTAGGCCCACCTGTTTCTGTTAAGAATTCTGGGTCACTCCCACCATAGCTAAAGTCTATTCTTAAATCTGAAAGTGGTATAGATTCAGTTCCTGAAACATATGCCTCAATAAACTCAGTCGCATCCGACTGTTCACTCGGATCTGCATCAATTTCAGTAATAATCAGACCATTGTCAGTAACAGATTGAATGGTTGCACTCTCATTAGACTGAGTAGCTGCATTTGTATCAGTTGGGGTAGCTGTGTCAGTTTGTGTTGTTACATCTGTATTACTTTGAGTTGTGGTCTTATCATCAGCATTGGTACTATTCTCGGTTGCGGAACTATCTGTTGAACCGCTCGCACCAGTCTGGTTTTCATTAGGTTGCGATATACTGTCGTTGGTTACTGGCGTATTGGCATCATCTGCGGCGTATATACCAGCTGGAAATACGCTTAAAATCATGCTAAATGCCAACAGTGCAGACAGCACTGTTCGAAATGTCTTGCTCATGTAATTCCCCCTAAATTAATTTGTCTAAATCACAACTTGATCTGATATCTCGCAATTCAGGACATCAGATTCCCTATAACTTACTATATACACTATATAGCTTGATTTCAATATGTGTAAAGTTAGCGGATATGTATATAGTTCAATTTCCGTTAAAACAAATCTCCTGCGCTTATTACATATTTAGTGCTCATACAAAACAACTAATAACAGCAAAAAAACTAGTGTAAATACTAATTTTTTGCCCATATTTAGCTACTCATTAATGACATATTTGAAGTCAAATTATTTTAAATTATTCAATAAAATGTATCTTAATCACCAAATTTGTAACAAGCATATGCTCACTTACTTCCAGACCTCTTTTAGATTTTAAATATTTTATCAATTGCTTCTATTTTAACACTCCTTGCATTAAAAAGACAAAGTATCAATTTCTGGTACTTTGTCCTAAATCTGAGTCTATTGCATATAGGGGGGGTAATAGCACAATAATTTCTACCTAAATTTGCAACCTTAGTCTAATTAAATTCTTACTTTGATCTTACGAAAATAGCATATAACATCTGTGCTGTTTCTGCTTTTGTTAATTACCAGTTGGATAAATTATTTCATCTGTTCAATATCATCTAACAGAGTTGGCGCTCAGATCCATTAAAACAATACGAACATATCCTATATCACATTTGTTGCTGATGCTGAACAATTCCAAATCGTTTTCAGTCATATTCACATTTGTAGAATTATTGATTTACAACTATATTAATACCTGTCCGGTTTTATCCACCGCAAAGATGCCACCACGAGTCAGCATCAGAAGCATTGCATATCAGTTGCACTCGGTTGGCATTTGAATCTTTTAATTAGATGTAATGTAACATTAGTTAACCTAAAATTTTCATCGTTATAATTTTAGGAGTGACTGAAGACTTCACTGATACTGGTTGTTAAACAATAAAAGTAAAAGGTGCCTTCCGGCACCTTTTACTTTGTTATGGAGATTATTTTTTAAAGAAGTTTGTCAGCATCTGAGCTGTTTCGCCTCTTGTTGCTGTGCCGGTTGGGTTGATCATGCCGTCAGTGCCGTTGATGTAACCGTTTGCGGCTAACAGCAGGATGTCATCTCTTGCATAGTCGGATAC
>JAUZPM010000003.1 GCA_030705925.1 Bacillota bacterium | reverse complement strand
TTAAATAATGTACTAATAAATGAAAACTTTGTTTCTGATATTATAACTGCTACAAATATTAGCGTAAATCCTGACGCTGTTTTCAAAGTAAGCTTTTCATTATAAAACAAAATTGAAAACAGCACTCCAAATACTGATTCTAGACTTAGTATTATCGCAGCAGTGGACGGGGGAGTATACTTCTGACCAACATTTTGTAAGAGAAGTGCAAGAGTAGTTGCAAAAAAGCATAGATACAGTATTTCCATCATTGAATCCGGTTCAATAAATTTCGGGAATGTATTAAATAAAAAGGCAAATATCCAGCTCACTGCTGCAGCCGATCCAAACTGTACAGCAGTAAGAAGAAAAATATCCCTATCCTTTGAAAATGATGCGACAGCAACAATATGAAGTGCATAGAAAAGGCCGCATATCAGTGTAAGGACATCTCCAATACCAATCGTAAAATCGCCACTTAGTGAAACCAATCCTATACCTGCAACGCAAATAACAGAAGCAGCTATATTAAATATATCAGGCCTTACTTTTTTGATTGCCCAATACAAAAATGGAACCATTACACAGTAAACAGTAGTCAGAAATGCATTTTTCCCCGGAGTTGTTCCTAAAAGCCCATATGTTTGAAACGCATATGCAATAAAAAGCAGAATGCCCAGCACAGAACCCTTCCATAAGTATTCAAGAGAAAACTTTTTCATGCTTCTGTTGAAAATCAGCATGAGCGTAACAGCAGCAACCGTAAAACGCACGGCGAGCAAGTAATATATGGGTATACTGTCTATTGTATTTTTCATTACAAAAAAAGAGCTGCCCCAGATAAGGGTAGCGCTTAATAATGCTGATTTTGCGAAAATACCTTTAGAATGAGTTGACATTAAAAGCTCCATTATCTTTTTAGCTAAAAAATTTAGTATGCCCGACCATTTATATGGTGTATTATATCATTAAATAATAAAAATGGAAAGCTGCAACTATATTTTATACCGAATTATAATAATTAGCATAATTTATTGAAACAGCTTGCCATAACACGAAAAACAGTGTAAAATGTAGGGAAGTATGGGCTGTATAGCTTAAATTATCGTTTATGAAACTAAAAACACGGAGGAAAAAAATGAAGAAATTTCTAAGACTGACTGCTCTTTTTGCAGCGCTTGCAATGATAATGTCCTTCGCGGGCTGCGGCAGTGCAAAACAAACCAGTACTGCAAACGACGCTAGTAAAACCCAGGATAATACATTCAAAGTAGGTATGGAATGCGCTTACCCCCCATTTAACTGGACTCAATCAGATGATTCCAACGGTGCTGTTGCAATCGAGGGCGGCGGCTATGCAGGCGGTTACGACATTGAAATAGCTAAGAAAATCGCTGAAGGTTTAGGCAAAAAACTCGTTATAGTAAAAACTCAGTGGGACGGCCTCGTTCCAGCAGTTGACTCTGGCGTAATAGATGCAATTATTGCAGGTATGTCCCCAACAGCAGAAAGAAAAACAAGAATCGACTTTACTAATAACTATTATACTTCCGATTTGGTCATCGTTGTTCGTAAAGACGGTAAATATGCTAATGCCAAAACACTTGATGATTTTGCTGGTGCAAAAATCACAGGACAGCTCAATACGTTCCATTACTCTGTTATTGATCAGATCAAAGGCGTCAATAAACAGCCAGCACTTGAAGACTTCCCGACAATGACTACATCTCTTAATGCTGGCACAATCGACGGTTATATTTCTGAGCGTCCAGGTGCAATTTCTGCCGAAGCATCAAATCCTAACCTGACCTTTATCAGTTTTGAAAAGGGCAAAGGATTCACAGCTTCTGATGAGGATATTTCAATTGCAGTCGGCCTTAAAAAAGGCAGTGAGCTAAAAGATAAAATAAACTCAATTTTATCTGGTATTTCCGAAGATGATAGAACAAAAATAATGGATAACGCTGTAAAAACACAGCCGCTTACCTCTAAATAAAGTTTTGCGAATGGAGCTTTTTTATGCTAACGTTTCTTTCCGCAACACCGCAGGCAGGCTGGGGCTTTTGGCGGTGGGTGGCATTTTTTATTGCAAATAAATATCCGGAGTTTATCAGCGGAGCGGGTATAACACTTCTCATTTCGATTACCGGCACCGTTATTGGTTTTCTTATTGGTCTCCTGATTGGTGTTATCAAAACGATACCTTTAAGACCTAATGATGCAAAAATAAAGATAATATTTCTAAAAATATTGAGAGGTCTGCTTCAGATATACATAGAAATATTCAGAGGAACTCCAATGATGGTTCAGGCCATGGTGATTTTTTACGGTCTTGCCACTGCAGGTCTGCAGCTTAACCGTATTTTCGCCGGTATACTCATTGTTTCAATAAATACCGGGGCATATATGTCTGAAATCGTCCGCGGCGGTATTGAATCCATCGATAAGGGACAGTTTGAAGCAGCGCATACGCTCGGTATGTCCCACGGAAAGACAATGTTTAATATAATTTTGCCTCAGACTATCAGAAACATCCTTCCTGCAACCGGAAATGAATTTGTCATTAATATTAAAGATACCTCTGTCCTCAGCGTAATTTCGGTAACCGAATTATTTTTTGCTTCAAAATCAATTGCCGGAACATACGTTGCCTACTTCCAAACAATGACCATCACTTGCGCGATATACTTTGTACTTACATTTACAGTTACTAGAATATTGCGTTTACTGGAAAAGAAAATTGACGGGCCTTCAAGTTACACCATCTATGGCAGCAGCACGTCTCCCGAATCCACCATAAAAGTAAAGGGAGGCGAAACGAATGCTAGATGAAAAGCAGGAATTTGTAATCGAGGTTCGTGACCTTAAGAAAAGCTTTGGTCAAAATGAAATACTAAAAGGAATTAATTTCTCGGTAAAACGCGGTGAGGTTGTTTGTATTATAGGAGCATCCGGTTCAGGCAAATCAACGCTTTTGCGCTGTACAAACTTACTTGAAATGCCAACAGGCGGAGAAATTTTATTTGAAGGCACAAATATTCTCGATAAATCCATAAATCCTCTTAAGCTTACAGCTAAAATGGGGATGGTATTTCAGCAGTTTAACCTTTTTTCAAATCTTACTGTCCTTGCAAACTGCATGATCGGACAAACCAGCGTTTTAAAACGCTCAAAGGACGACGCGAGAAATACTGCAATGAAATACCTTGAGGATGTCGGCATGGCTCAGTATATCAATGCAAAACCCCATCAGCTTTCCGGCGGTCAGAAACAGCGTGTGGCTATCGCCCGAGCCCTGTCAATGGAGCCTGAGGCGCTGCTGTTTGATGAGCCGACAAGCGCTCTTGACCCTGAAATGGTCGGAGAAGTATTAAAGGTCATAAAAAATCTTGCCAAAACCGGGCTCACAATGCTCGTAGTTACTCATGAAATGGCATTTGCCCGTGACGTCGCTGACCGTGTCGTCTTTATGGATAATGGTGTAATTGCAGAGGAAGGGACGCCTGACGTAATATTCAACAATCCTAAAAATGAGCGGACGCGCGCTTTCTTGACCCGAATTTTGAACAAAGATTAAATAATAAAAATAAGGCTGGACTTAGCAAAAAGTCCAGCCTTTTTTTATCTCTAATTATGCAAGCGAAAGACAATACATCCCCACTTTGTAGCAGAAGCTTGCTATAGCGTCCTTAAGCTCATCTGGCGCGAACATTGTCATGCCATGGGATTCATAAGTAAAATCGCCCTCGAAACCGATTTCAGTAAGCGTCTTCATGACCTGCTCCCAGTTTACTCTTCCCTCAATGTATGGAATAGTGTGCGCATCATAAACCTTGGGATTATCGTCAACGTGAGTCGCTTTAAGACGCTTTCCTAACATCTTAAGAGCTCCCGATTGGTCAGGATATAAATTGTTTGCGTGTCCAAAATCCCAGCATGCCCCTACATAACTGCTGTCAAATGCGTCAACAACTTCACAAAGTTCTCTTGCCGTAGAACAGTAACGGCGATGCCGTTCAGCTTTATACTCCGACATATTCTCAAAAGCAAGACCTACACCAAGACTTGAAGCAAGATCTAGCACGGGTTCATAAAATTCTAGGTTCATACGCAGGCTTGCGTCGTTCTCAAATTCAACATTTACAGTATCCATAAAGGGATGAACAACAGCCCATTTAGCACCAAGAATTGCAGAGGCCTTTACTGCACGCATCATCATTTCTTTGAAATACTCGTAAAAACCTGGTTTATCCGCAATCGGAACTGCATTGAGTGAAGGATAATAAGGCAAATGGGATTGAGAAAATTCCATTCCCAGCCTGTCGGTATGTTTACGCAGCTTTTCCATCTGAAACTGCCAATCATCGCCGGCACATTCGGTCTTTCCGCGTGTGAGGTAACAAAAGTTCATATCCAGCACTTTAAATCCAGCCCTATAACACCTGTCTATTATTTCAGCTGTAGGCGTGATTTGATCCGAATTCCTGTTTGGCGCAAAAAGACATGTAGAAGTTGAAAGTCTCATGCTCTTTCTCCTTTCTGTGCAAGCGAAAGGCAGTGCTTTCCTATTTCAACTGCCAAAGTTGCGAAATCATCCTTAAGCTGATTTGGCAGATTCACCCCGCACTTAACCTCATAAACGAGATCCCCATCATAGTCGATTTCGCTAAGCACCGGAAGGCATTCTTCCCAATCAGTAGTTCCCGAAACAAAGGGAAGGGTATGGGCATCAGTCCTTCCACGATTATCATTAAGATGAGTTGCACGGAGTCGGCTACCCACTTTGCGAATAGCGCGTTTTTGATCTTTATAAATCTGGTTGCCATGGCCAAAATCCCAGCAAGCGCCGACACTTTCGTCCTTAAAAGAATCGATAAGTTCGCATAGTTCATCTGCAATAGCAGTAAAACGCCTCCTAATTGGTGGCTGCATCCCAACTATATTCTCAATTGCAAGGCCCACTCTAGCCTTTTTGAGAGCTTCTAAGATAGGGTCATAAAAACGATGAGTAATAGCAATATCAGCATCATTGTCATAACTATCCGCATCGGTACATGCATATGGGTGACATACTGCCCATTTTACACCCAGTATGCCGCTTATTTCGACTGATCTTTTCATATACTCGTCAAAACGTTCATTAAATGTTGAATCGCCTGGAGGATTCAATTTCATATAATTAGGATGATAGGGAAGATGACTCTGTGAAAAAACCATGCCAGCTTCATCGGCTGATTCACGGATTTTATAAGCTTCTTCTTTCCAATTATCTTTTACAAATTCTGTTCTTCCGCTTAACATGGGAAAAAAATTCATATCAAGCACTGAAAAACCTGCCGCCGAACAGCGCTTAATGCATTCGATAGTAGATATATCACGACCTGACGGATTATTCAAAAACAAGGTCGTTGTCGTTCCAAGTCTCATTTTTCTTCCTTTCCTTACGAGAGTACCGCATTCTCATCTATAAGTATGCTTCGTATAGTGCAAACGTTAATATCTGCAGCTTTTATAGATTCTTTAGCTGCTAAAGCCGCAGCAATTCCCGCCGCATGTCCTATCGCCATACACGTCGGCATGACGCGGACTGTTCCAAGGGATGCTGAATCCATAGAAATGCAGCGGCCAGACATCATGAGGTTGTCAAATTCACTGCTGACAAGGCATGAATATGGGATACCATATGGCATATCAAGAACCTCGAGACGTGTGCCCGCACCCGTCCCGCTGTGTATATCAACTTTATATGATCCCAGTGCGATTGTGTCATCAGGGACAGCTCCCGCAAGTACGCTGTCAATTTTCAAAGTTTTAAAACCTATGACTCTTCTGGTTTCTCTTACTCCTATGTTAGGAGAAATCGATGAAATATATGCCTTCTCAAATCCCGGTATATATTTATTTAGCACCTTAATCAGCGGAGAAACTTGCTCAAGCCCTTTAAATTCGCCGCGTGTAAGCTCTCTTGGATCTGAGCCGTCAAAGGACAAAATACGCGTGCTGTTTACAACAAGCTGATCTTCGTTCATGCTATTAATAAATATAAGTGTGTCACGGTCTACCGGACATTCACCGCGGTTTCTCAGTTCATCTAAAAAGGGCTTCATCCCGAGTATTACGTGGCTTTTAAACTTTCTAAACAGTGCGGTGTTATATCCGGCTCCAACCTGCATTGATTCCGGCTGGGTAAGCATTTCAGGATGTGCGTCAAGATAATCATAAAACCTTTCTTTATTTACCCCGCCTATGGTGAAAAGCACGGTTGGCGGCTGCATAACGCCTGTGCCCTCCATTCCTTTTTCACAGCTTGCTCCGGCAGCATAGGCAACGTCACCGTCACCGGTTCCGTCAATATATACAGAGGCTGAAATTTCAAAAAGCATGCCCTTACCTGCAAAAGTCACGGAATTGATGTGTCCGTCTTCTGAATCCACACCGCAAAGTTCGCAATGAAGAAGAATACGAACGCCAGCTTCATTTGCCATTTCATATGTAATAAGCTTTACAATTTCGGGATTTACTACCGTAACTGAATTATGCATCGGGCAACGTGCATGACCAAACGTTCCTCCAACAGAATCCAGCCTTGATATAAATTCCTCGGCAATACCTTTGGTAACCTGCCTTCCGTTTTTGTCAAGATAGGCAAGAAGCGGCAATCCCGTCGCCATATTCCCGCCTAAATATCCATTTCTGTCAACTAAAATAACATCTGCTCCGTGGCGCGCCGCCTCAACTGCGGCAGCCCATCCGCCCGGTCCTCCGCCCGCGACGAGAACGTCGCAGCGCATTAAAACTCTCTCCACAAACATATCCCCTTATTTCAATCTGCGCCCCATGCACACGAAAAATGCATGGAAAAACCAAATTCGAACATAATCTCAATTATATTAATTTTTTATCGGATTGCAACAGCGTACGGCCACTTTGACAAATAGAGCTTGTATGATATAATTTAAATTAATACTAATTTATTGAGGTTTATTGATGAAGAAAAAGGTTATGGTTGCTATGAGCGGCGGAGTAGACAGTTCTGTCGCAGCGGTCTTGTTAAAAGAGCAAGGATATGATGTAACAGGCGTTACCTTAAAATTGTTTGACAACGATGATATTGGGCTTGACAGCAATTCTCATACATGCTGTTCTCTCGCTGATGTTGAAGACGCCCGCAGCGTTTGCTATAAACTTGGAATACGGCACTATGTTTTTAATTTTCGCGACCTGTTCGTCGATAAAATAGTAAAACATTTTGCGTCATCTTATGAAAGCGGAACAACACCTAACCCCTGTATTGATTGCAACAGATTCATAAAATTTGACGCGCTTTTAAACCGTGCATTGGCTTTGGAATTTGATACAATCGCAACAGGTCATTATGCTCGCGTAGAATTTGACGATAGGTCTGAAAGATATCTGCTTAAAAGACCCGAGGATTCTAACAAAGACCAGACATACGTTTTATATTCGCTTACGCAGAAACAGCTTTCTGAAACTTTGTTTCCTCTAGGCGGTCTTTATAAAAGCGAGGTTAGAAAAATTGCGGAAAACAACCAGCTCGTAAGTGCGAAAAAGCCGGACAGTCAGGATATCTGTTTTGTAAGAGGCAACAGCTATGCTGACTTTATTGAGGACTTTACCGGGCATAAAGCGGAGTCTGGTAATTTTATAAATAAAAACGGCGAACCTCTTGGAAGGCACGCCGGCATCACGCATTATACTATTGGTCAAAGAAAAGGCCTTGGCATTTCCTTTGACAATCCAATGTTTGTAATTAATAAAGATAGTGCAAATAATACTGTAACGCTGGGGAAAGAAAGCGAACTTTATTCAAAAAAGCTTACAGCTTTTGATGTAAATCTTATTTCAATTTCAGACCTAACTGAGCCTATGCGTGTAACTGCAAAAACTCGATATCGTCAGAAAGAACAGCCTGCAACGCTATATCCTATCGAAAACGGCAATATAGAAGTCGTTTTTGATGAGCCTCAGCGAGCAATTACTCCAGGACAAGCTGTTGTTTTCTATGACAGTGACATTGTCGTAGGCGGCGGAACTATATTATAAAACGCCGTGTTTTTTTCTTGCGTAGTCTTTATATTTAAAATAGAGAGACCTATGTATCAAGTAAATTAATAATACTATCTTCTCTTTATATGAAACGTTCGAAAAGATTATCCTGGGCATAAGTCTTGAATATCTTTTTCTTATGAGTTTTTCATATTTCCTTGCGTTGTCGAGAGATTGCGCCTTCTCGTAATATTCGATCAGCAGATGTGCATAACGCACAGCTGCTTTTTCATATAAGTCCTTCTCTTTCTGGTCTTTAAAAAAAGTCATGCGCTCTTTAAACGCTTCTAAAGCGTGCAAAGAGGATTGATTAAATCCTGCTCCAGTTATACTATCATTACGACGGCGATAAAAATACATAGGCAAATCCGTTATTACTGTTTTAGCTGAAAAATATAAAAGTTTATAGCTTGTAAACTCGTCTTCATGGATTTTTCCTTCAGGAAAGAGCACATTACTAAATAATGACCTCTTATAAAGCTTATTGTACACAACTGTCATAGTAACATAATCGTCGCTGAACAAGCTATCTGCCGCCTGGCGGTTATTCATGACTTTTAGAACAGCCTTGCCTGCTCTGAAAGTATCCGGCAAAATATCATCATGAAACTCTATATAATCACAGCCTGAAATGTCTGCATTATATTTTTCCATCAAATTATAAAGAGTCTCAATAAAATTTGAGGAAACCAAGTCATCACTGTCAATAAAGCCTATTATTTGACCTTTTGATGCCAATATTCCGGCATTCCTTGCGGCTGACAACCCACTATTAGGCTGATGGATTACAATGATGCGAGCGTCCTTTAAAGCATACTCATCGCAGATTTCCCCCGAACGGTCGGGGGAACCATCGTCCACCAGTATGATTTCTATATTTTTGTATGACTGAGTAATTATCGAATCTAAACATGCAGGCAAGTATTTTTCTACTTTATAAATGGGTACAATAATGCTTATAAGAGGATCAGTTGGAACTTTATTCATAAAATCCTCCAATAGTAAATTTAAAAATATTATACCTTTTTTGGTGTGGTACAGTCAATTTGCAGTTTGCATTATTTGTAATTTTAATATAATATTAGAGAAATAAATATTAAATTGGAGTTATTATGTTCGATATAGTTATTATCGGCAAAGGACCGGCGGGAATATCTGCTGCATTATATACATGCCGTGCGGGTTTGCATACGGCTATTATTGCTGAAAATGGCAGTTCACTTGTAAAAGCCGAAAAAATTGAAAACTATTTTGGTTTTCCCGGCGGGATTTCAGGAAGCGATCTGTTAGAAAGAGGAGAAGAGCAGGCAAAATTATTAGGAGCAGAAATTTATAACGCTCAGGTTGTTTCTTTTGAAAAAACAGACTTCATTAAAATAACTACAGATAACGGTGTCTTCGAGGCAAACGGGCTAATAATTGCTACCGGAAAGCCGAAGAAAAAAGCGGAAATCAGCGGTCTTGAGCGATTTGAAGGCGCGGGAGTGAGTTACTGCGCCATCTGCGATGGATTTTTCTTTAGAGGAAAAAATGTTGCCGTGCTTGGTGCTGGTAAGTTCGCAGAACACGAAGCAAACGATTTAGCTAATTTTTCTCAATATATTACTATCCTTACTAATGGAGAGGAAATTACCGGAAACTTTTCAGAGATGCCTGTAATCTCTTCTAAAATTACATCACTTGAAGGTTCAGATCGGCTTGAAAGAATAAAATTTGAAAATGATAAAGTCCTTGATGTCGATGGATTATTTATAGCATTGGGTACAGCTTCAGCCGTAGATTTTGCTAAAAAAGCAGGCATAGAAGTTGTCGATGGATCTATAAAAGTCGACTCGAGCATGAAAACAAATGTAGAAGGAATTTTTGCTTGCGGTGACGCTGTCGGCGGTTTCCTACAGGTCTCAACTGCGGTTGGAGAAGGCGCTCTGGCGGGAAGCGCAGCATCAAAATATGTTAAAACGCTAAAAAACAGGCAGGGATGAAGGTATGCATTCTTTTTACTCATTATATAACAAGATAATAGAAGCAGGGGTAGAAGAATCGATAGATGAAAAAATTTTAAATAAAGATTTTTTATCTGATTTCGACCCACATCATATATACTGTTTATTGAACCCCGAGCGCCAGCCTGCTGTAATGAGGATTTCCTCATGTGATTGTAAAGATGAAGGCAGGCCTTGTATAGTAGCCTGCCTGTTTGATGCGATATCACGGGATGAAAACGGCAATATATCTATCGACGAATCGCGCTGTGCAGGTTGCGGTGAATGTATCGAAAATTGTAAAGCGGGAAATCTGACTGATAGAAAAGATCTCTTTCCTGTTTTCGAACTTCTGAAGGGATCAGATCCCGTCTATGCTATGATAGCACCCGCGTTTATTGGCCAGTTCAGCGATTCGGTTACCCCCGGAAAACTCAGAAGTGCTTTTAAAAGGCTTGGTTTTGCCGGCATGCTTGAAGTCGCATTATTTGCTGATATTCTTACATTAAAAGAGGCTCTTGAGTTTGACCGTTCTATTGTCCATGACGAAGACTTTCAGCTTACAAGCTGCTGCTGTCCGATATGGATAGCTATGATCAGAAAAATATATAGTCAGCTTGTCCCCCACGTTCCTGCATCGGTTTCTCCTATGGTCGCTTGCGGCAGATCGATCAAAAAGCTTGTCCCAAATGCTAAAACTGTCTTTATTGGTCCCTGTGTTGCAAAAAAGGCGGAGGCAAAAGAGCCAGATATCAGGGATGCGGTAGATTATGTCCTAAGTTTTCAGGAAATCATGGATATTTTTAAATTCGCGAGCCTAAACCCCGCAGATCTTGAGGAGGATATGCGCGACCACTCTTCAACTGCCGGTCGGATTTACGCAAGAACAGGAGGCGTCAGCGAAGCTGTTGAAACTACTCTTAACCGTTTAAGACCCGGCCGGCCTATACCTTTTAAGGCACAGCAGGCTGACGGCACGATAGAATGCAAGAAGCTGTTAAACGAAATCAGAGAGGGAAAAATAAGCGCTAACTTTATTGAAGGTATGGGTTGTGTCAGCGGATGCGTCGGCGGTCCCAAAGCCGTCCTTCCGAAAGAAGATGGTACTAAGCAGGTTAACGTTTATGGGGTAAAAACACCCTATGACACGCCTGCGGACAACCCTTATGTTATTGAACTTCTGCATCGTCTCGGGTTTGAAACAGTAGGCAGTCTGACCGACGGAAAAAACATGTTTACAAGAGACTTTTAATAGACTAGAACTTTAAAAATTGGAGAATTTATAATGGGAAAATCATTGGTTCTTGCGGAGAAACCGTCGGTAGGGCGTGAAATCGCACGGGTTCTCGGCTGCAAACAAAACGGAAATGGCTATTTAATTGGCAGCCGGTACATAGTAACGTGGGCACTTGGACATCTTGTTACACTGGCAGATCCAGAACATTACGGCGACATATATAAATCTTGGCGGCTTGAAACATTGCCTATGCTTCCTAAAAAAATGGATCTCGTGGTAATAAAAGAAACTGCCAAACAATACAACACAGTAAAAACATTATTGCAAAGTAAGGAAATCTCTGAAGTCATTATCGCAACGGATGCAGGACGCGAAGGAGAGCTTGTCGCACGCTGGATTTTGGAGAAAGCGGGGATAAGAAAGCCCTTAAAACGTTTATGGATCTCCTCACAAACCGACAGAGCTATAAAAGAAGGCTTTGCAAATCTCAAAGACGGTTCACAGTATATGAACCTTTATGCTTCTGCTCAAAGCAGAGCAGAGGCAGACTGGCTTGTCGGAATGAATGTGACCCGCGCGCTGACCTGTAAATATAATGCCCAATTATCAGCGGGAAGGGTGCAAACCCCAACGCTTGCCATGATAGTTGCACGAGAAGAAGAAATAAGGCATTTTAAACCTAAGGAGTATTATACTGTCGAGGCTAGGATAAAAGGATTCACCGCTCTTTGGAAGGACAGGAAAACAGGTCAATCCCGGCTTTTTGATAAAACTTTGGCAGATAATCTTTCTCAAAAAGCAGGTAAAGCTCAGTTCGTCATCAGTAATTTGAAAAAAGAGCATAAACGTGAACTGCCGCCCCTTTTATATGATTTAACAGAGCTTCAGCGTGACGCCAACCGCAGGTTTGGCTTTTCCGCCAAAAAAACGCTCAATATAATGCAGCAGCTTTATGAAAAGCATAAACTGCTTACATATCCGCGTACGGATTCACGATATATCACAGATGATATTGTTCCAACCCTTGCCGAACGCCTTAAAAGCGTTGCCATCGGTTCATATGCGCCTTATGCAAAGGAGATCATAAGGACGCATGCTTCTATTGCCAAACGGTGTGTTGATAATTCAAAAGTATCCGACCACCATGCCATCATCCCAACAGAACAGTTCGTAAACCTGTCAGGACTTACAGGCGAAGAAAAAAATATTTACGACCTTGTTGTAAAAAGGTTTTTATCTGTTTTTTATGGTGATTTTGAATATGAGGAATTATCTGTTGAGCTTGACAGCGGCGGCGAATTATTTACTGCGAAGGGGAAAGCGGTAATATCAAAAGGCTGGAAACGCCTTTATGACAGGGAAGACGAATCAACGGAAGATTATGAAGAAAAGGCGCAGGAACTGCCTTCACTGAAGAAAGGCGACTCATTTAAAGCAGACAAGGTTATCGTAAAAGCCGGAAAAACCAAGCCGCCAGCTCGGTATACCGAGGCAACCCTTCTTTCTGCTATGGAACATCCGGGTAAATTCATTTCAAATGCGGCGCTCAGAGATATGATGAATCAGACAAGCGGGCTTGGAACTCCTGCAACGAGAGCTGAAATAATCGAGCGGCTTCTCAGTGCTTTTTATGTTGAGCGAAACGGTAATGACCTTGTTCCCACATCTAAAGGTATCCAGCTTATCAGTCTGGTTCCTGAAGACTTAAAGCAGCCAGAACTAACTGCAAAATGGGAGGAAAAGCTGACAGGCATCAGCAAAGGTTCTGTAAAAAGAGATGTTTTTATTTCAGATATAAGGGCATACTCGTCTAAACTCGTTGGAAATGTTGCGGCGGCAAGCGGGCAGTATCATCATGACAATATGACTAGGACGCCTTGTCCAAATTGCGGAAAGATGCTGCTTGAGGTTAACGGGAAAAAAGGCAAGCTGCTTGTATGCCAGGACAGGGAGTGTGGATATCGCAAATCTGTCTCACATTATACAAATGCACGCTGTCCCGAGTGTCATAAAAAGCTTGAATTATTTGGCGAGGGAGAAAAAAAGATCTACACATGTTCCTGCGGCTTCAGGGAAAAATTCGAGGTCTTCAATAAACGTTATGAAGACTCTCATGACGGCATTTCCAAAAGGGACGTAGCAAAGTATATGCAAAATCAAGAGAGAAAAGACACAGGCAATAATGCTATGAGGGCTGCTTTTGAGGCAGCGATGAAAACGTCTTCAGAAAAATAATATAAAGGGAGCTGGTGCATACAAAACAGCTCCCTTTATAAATTTTATTCGTCACATTTAATATGACATAGACGTCCAATTGCACAGTGCAATAAAGCTGTTAAAGTGGTAAGCATCATAGTTAAAAATGTAAATACAAAGAATATTAATACGGCAGCCAAAAAGTGAGCATGATTTAGAGAAATCGATAAAGCTATCAATGTACTGACAATCGTCCCTATTGTGGATAGCAAAAGACAGCGGCCCTGAAAACAAACGCATTTTGCAAGTGCAGCTGACCTTCCCGCTGCCGAAGAAAGAACAGATAGAATAATTAATGTAATCGCAGCCAATGCCAGCGCTATTAAGCACGAAACGCTGATATGTGGAATGCGATTATAAGCAAAAAGTGCTGCAATCACAATGCCAACCACGATACTAAATATTGCTGTTAAAAGACAGTTACTTTTTTTACACATTTTTATCCCGCCTTCTCTAAAATATAAAGATAATATTTTTCCTTTTTTATTCTATGATTGGGTGGCACAATCTGTCACTAATATTTTTTAACAGCGGGGCGGGTTAATCTCAAGTTTGGAATATGGTATTTCAAAAACGACTATCCCTGTGGAATAAGGCGCTATCTCATACTGCTGATAATAGACAGCCAGCGCTTCCGGAGTAAGATAAAAACTTTTTGGATTAAAGTTTTCTATAATAAGCTGCTTATAATCTTCAAAATATATCCCCGGGTTTTCACTTAAATTTTTTTCTGCCTGCTCGGTTATGTTTTTCAAGATATCATATCTGTAATTTGCGCCTCTTTTAAATAGATCTCTTAATTCCAGCTGTCTGCCTGATTTTAAATCGAATGTTGCCGAAGACCGTATCGTATTGCCGTGAGCCCCACCTGTATATTCATAACGGTCGGTGTAGGAACTGAGGTGGCAGCTTCCATTCAGAGAAATAAAATATTTCATTACTGCATCGTAAGGCCTGAAAGGAAAGTCGTTTTTAATCGAATCCCTGTATTCATTTATCGCCCCTTTAAATAAAGTGGTTGATGCATAGCGATAAAAATCTAGTGCATCTAAACGATAATGCCGGTTTATACGATTTTCCGGACTAGGATTTTGAATCAGTTTCACAGCCGGATAAGATATATCCAGCGTTATCATTACAGTAGACAGATATGTAAAGTCTTTTTGAATGTCTTTATTTGTTATTATTGCTTTTTCGTTGTATTTTTTCTGCATTGATTACACTCCTTAATTCCGTTTTTTTGCTAAGAAAAGTTTGTATTTATAGCATTGCTCCACAGCATCATATGCAAAAAAACATACTGTTGTACTTTTCTTAAACGAATCTATAAATATTTTTAGAAAATTTTAGTTGACAAATAATATTCTAATGCATATACTTTGATTATCAAACAATTTGATAATCAAAGCTAAATGGAGGCTTAAATGATATTACCAGCGCTTGAAATAGGCGATAAAAAGGTTGCTGTTCCTATTATTCAAGGAGGTATGGGTATTGGCGTTTCACGAAGCTCTCTTGCGGCTGCTGTAGCTAATGCAGGGGGCGCAGGCATCATATCAGGTGTCCAGATCGGATTCCAGGAGCCTGATTTTATAACCAATACTCGTGAGGCTAATATCCGTGCACTTCGAAGAGAAATTCAAGCGGCGCGTTCTGAGGCGAAAAAAGGAATAATCGGCGTCAATATTCTCACAGCTATGACACACTATCCTGAACTTGTCCGAACAGCGGCAGAAGAGGGTGCAGATCTAATAATATGCGGCGCCGGGCTGCCTGTCGATCTCCCCAAGCTGACTGAGGGATACAACACTAAAAATGTGCCTGTCGTATCTTCAGGCAAAGCGGCATTCGTAATTTCGAAGATGTGGGACAGACATTATAACGTGATACCGGATGCAGTTATTGTAGAAGGCCCTCTCGCAGGCGGACACCTTGGCTTTTCGGAAGCAGAGCTTGGGTCAGACCCACTGCCTTCATTATTTGAAATAGTAAGGGACGTAATATCGGCATTAAAACCGTTTGAAGAAAAATACAACCGAAAAGTCCCCGTTATTGCCGCGGGAGGCATCTTTACAGGCGAAGATATCGTGAGACATATAAAAAACGGCGCTTCGGGTGTCCAGATGGCAACAAGGTTTGTTGCAACACATGAATGCGATGCAGATATAAAATTTAAGCAGGCTTATGTCAATGCCAAAAAAGAAGATATAAAAATAGTAAAAAGCCCTGTTGGTATGCCGGGAAGGGCAATAAACAATACCTTTATCAAAAAAACAGAGTCCGGACGTGTTAAGTCGGAACGCTGCTACAACTGTTTAAAGCCCTGCAGTCCGGGCACAACTCCATACTGCATATCTGATGCTTTAATAAACGCCGTAAAAGGCAATGTGGATGAAGGGCTGATTTTTACCGGTGAAAATGCATACAGAGTAAACCATATCTGTTCAGTAAGTGAACTTATGCAGGAACTTGTTACGGAAGCTCTAGAAATATAATGCGAACGGAGAGTAACAATGGAATCACGGGTTTATAAAATAAACGAACTGTTAGTAGAGATTTTCAACGATGTATTAACGATAGAACAAAACAGTTTGCAATCAGGGTTTTTTCAGGATCTTTCTATCACCGAAATGCATACCATCGAGGCTATTGGGATGTATGAATCCCGAAGCATGACAGAAGTGGCGTCACAGCTCAAGATAACGGTAGGAACGCTTACAACCGCAATAAACCGGCTTGTCAAAAAGGGTTATGTCGAGCGCCACAGAATCGAGGAAGATAGACGCGTTGTCCAGATTGCGCTTACCAAAAGAGGCAAGCTTGCATATCGCGTTCATAACAAGTTCCACTCGGACATGGTTCGTGATTTGATCACTACCCTCAGTGAAGAAGAAGAAGTTTTACTTCTCAGCGCACTTGGAAAGTTAAACGTACATCTAAAGAATGTCTACAGCAAAAACCAATAAGGAGACTAATATGACTTTTAGCCGTATTGCAGGAACCGGCAGTTATTTACCCGGAAATATTGTTACAAATGATCAGTTAGCTGATATAGTCGACACAAGTGACGAATGGATCTCAACAAGAACAGGCATAAAAGAGAGACGCGTCGCAACAGTTGAAACAACAGTTGAAATCGCATCAAAGGCCGCTAATAACGCCCTTTTGAATTCAAATATAAAAGCCGGGGAAATCGATCTGATAATTGTCGCCACGATTACTCCCGATAATTTTATGCCCTCGACCGCCTGCAGTGTTCAGGCAAAAATAGGCGCCGCTAATGCTTTCGCTTTTGACATTTCAGCGGCTTGTACAGGATTTATCTATGCTCTTGGGATAGCAAATGCTTTTCTCAAATCGGGTTTATATAAAAATGCTCTTGTTGTCGGCGCTGAGACATTATCAAAAATCGTTGACTGGAATGACCGCAACACCTGCGTATTATTCGGGGACGGAGCAGGTGCGGCAGTTCTCACGGCTAGTGATAAGCCTGGAATAAGAGAGATAGAGCTTAAAAGCGACGGCAGCAGAGAAGATCTCTTAAACTGTCCCGCGCTTCCAAGTAAAAATGCATTTTCTTCAGGAGAATCATTGCAATCGGTAATCAAAATGAATGGGAAAGAAGTTTTTAAGTTTGCAGGAAAAATTATAGTGCAAAGTATTGAAAAGCTCCTTAAAAACACAAACACCGATTTGGGCTTGATCGACTGCATTATATGCCATCAGGCAAATATTCGCATAATCCAATATGCGGCGGAAAAGCTGAGTCTTCCCATTGAAAAATTTTTTATAAATATAGATAGATTCGGAAACACATCCGCAGCAAGTATTCCGATTGCACTAGATGAAGCGGTAAAAACAGGCGCCATCAAGCGGGGAGATAAAATTATCGCTTTCGGTTTTGGCGGCGGTTTGACCTGGGGCGCTGCATTAATTGACTGGTAACGGCCGTAAGGCTTGCCATATATAAATTACGGAGGAATAATTATGATACTCGATACCATTAAAAAAGCAGTTGCAGATCAGCTTGGAGTTGACGAAAACGAAGTTACTTTAGAGGCATCTTTTAAAGACGATTTAGGCGCCGATTCTTTGGACCTTTTTCAAATCATCATGGCTCTTGAGGAAGCATTTGAAATCGAAATATCAAACGAGGATGCCGAGCATATTGCAACAGTAGGCGATGCGGTAACTTATATTGAAAACAGGCTTAAATAGTCTTAGGAGGCCCCAATGATAAAATCAGTATTTGCCGACATGCTTCATCTAAAATATCCTGTCATTCAGGGCGGAATGGCTTGGATCGCCGACAGCAAACTTGCCGCGGCGGTATCTAATGCCGGGGGACTAGGTCTTATTGCCGGGGGCAATGCGCCGACTGAATGGGTAAGAGATGAGATAAGAAAGGCAAAAACACTTACAGATAAGCCATTCGGCGTAAATATAATGCTTTTAAGCCCTTATGCAGATGAAATTGCACATATGGTAGCAGAAGAAAAAGTGGCGGTTCTTACAACCGGCGCAGGCAATCCCGGCAAATATCTAAGTATGTGGAAAGACGCAGGCATCAAAGTTATACCGGTTGTCCCGTCAGTAGCGCTTGCAAAACGTATGGAGAGAGAGGGCGCGGACGCGCTGATTGTGGAAGGCTGCGAAGCCGGAGGGCATATCGGAGAGCTTACGACTATGGTGCTTGTACCGCAGGTATCTGATGCGGTAAGCATTCCTGTAATTGCGGCGGGCGGCATTGCGGACGGACGCGGTATGGCAGCGGCAATGATGCTGGGTGCTGACGGTGTTCAGATAGGAACAAGATTCTTAGTTTCTTATGAATGCTCTGTCCACGAGAAATATAAACAAAAAGTTCTAAAGGCAAATGATATCGATACAGTTGTAACCGGAAGATCGACAGGTCATCCTGTCAGAGTTTTAAGAAATAAACTCACACGAATGCTCGTTCAAATTGAAAAAGAAGAAAATTCAGCTGAAGCCTTTGAAGCACTTGGCAAAGGTGCGCTTCCCCGCGCTGCTCGTGACGGAGACGTTGAAATGGGCTCGGTCATGGCAGGCCAGAGCGCCGGTCTTGTAAATAAAGAGCAAAGCTGTGCAGATATTGTTACAGAAATATGCAGCGAGGCTGAATCGCTGTTATGCTCAGCCGCCAGTCGATTGGAGGCATAACTTTGGGAAAAACGGCATTTTTATTTTCGGGACAGGGTGCTCAGTATGTTGGCATGGGACGCGAATTATACGAAAACTATCCTGCCGCTAAAGAGATATTCGATAAAGCAGACGAACTTCTACATTTCCCACTTTCAGCTCTTTGCTTTGATGGACCTGAAAGCAATCTTTCTGAAACAGAGAATACGCAGCCGGGAATTTATACAGTAAGCATTGCGGCACTTCGAGTTTTAGAAAGCCTTGGCATTACAGCACAAGCGACAGCAGGGCTAAGCCTTGGCGAATATGCTGCGCTAACAGCCTCGTCAGCTTTAAAATTTGAAGATGCAGTAGCTCTTGTTAAAATAAGAGGCCACCTGATGCAGGAGGCTGTTCCGGCAGATATCGGAGGAATGGCGGCAGTATTAGGACTTTCGGAAAAACAGGTTGCAGAAGCTTGCGAAAAAGCTTCTGCAAAAGGCATAGTCGAAATCTCTAATTTAAACTGTCCCGGTCAGATCGTTATCGGCGGTGAGAAAGATGCTGTTAACGAAGCTTCCAATATTGCCGCAGAGCTTGGTGCCGTAAGGGTTATAGCTTTAAATGTAAGCGCGCCCTTTCACACCTCAATGTTAAAGCCTGCGGCAGAAAATCTCGAGTCATACCTTAATAAGATAAAATTTGACAATCCCAAAATTCCTGTCGTCAGCAGTGTTACTGCAAAATATATAGCGGATACATCCGAAATCAAGCCCCTGCTTACAAGACAGGTAATGAGTACCGTAAAATGGGAAGGCTGCATCCGTTTGCTTTTTGCCGATGGTTTTGACACTTTTGTGGAAATCGGCCCGGGTAAAGTTTTATCTGGCTTTGTTAAAAAAATCGATCGGTCTGCAACAGTATGCAATGTTGAAGATATTAAATCACTTCGAAAAACTTTAGAAATATTGGGGTAAAAATATGCTGACTGGTAAAACCGCAATAGTAACGGGTGCCGGGCGCGGAATAGGCCGTGCGATAGCGCTGAGACTTGCGAAAAACGGCGCGCAGATCGTAATAAATTATAATAACAGTGCCGAAGCGGCTGAACGTTTAAAAGAAGAAATCGAAATAAACGGCGGCAAAGCCTGTATTATAAAAGCAGATGTTAGCTGTTTTGATGAGGCTGAAAAACTTATAGCCCAAACCGTTTCAATGTTTAAAACAATCGACATTCTTGTCAATAACGCAGGCATTACCAAAGACGGACTTATCATGCGAATGACGGAAGCAGATTTCGATAAGGTGATCTCAGTCAATCTCAAAGGCGCCTTCAACTGCATCAGACATGCCGCTAATGTTATGATAAAACAGAGAAGCGGCAGAATAATCAATATTTCTTCAGTGTCGGGTCTAATGGGCAATATAGGTCAGATAAATTATGCATCCGCAAAAGCAGGAATACTTGGTCTTACAAAAACCGCGGCAAGAGAGCTTGCGGGAAGAGGGATAACCGTCAATGCTGTCGCCCCGGGCTTTATTGAAACAGATATGACCGGCGTTTTATCTGATAAAGTCAAAGAAGCCGCGCTTTCAAATATTCCCCTTAAACGTTTTGGAATGCCGGATGAGATCGCAAGTGCAGTTTGCTTTCTTTCCTCGCCGGATGCTTCGTATATTACAGGTCAGGTGCTGTCCGTCGACGGCGGCATGCACATGTAAGGAGGTCAGTATGAGTAACAGGGTTGTAATTACAGGAATGGGAGTGATCTCTCCCATTGGAAATACACTCGATGAATTTTGGCAGAATATGAAATCAGGCAAATGCGGAATATCTGAAATATCGGGATTTGATACAGAAGGATTTTCTGTTACCCTGGCTGCCGAAGTCAAAGATTTTGAGCCTGAATTATATATGGAAAAAAAGGAAGCTCGCAGAATGGATCGTTTTGCGCAGTTTGCGATAGCAGCTTCAAAACAGGCTGTCTTAGATGCAAAACTTGACATGAACGCAGAAGATCCTACCAGGATTTCAGTAGTTATAGGTTCAGGAATCGGTGGGCTTGCGACAATTGAAAAAGAGCATACCGCTCTTATAACCAAAGGTCCGAGACGTGTTTCACCGATGATGATCCCGATGATAATTACCAATATGGCCGCAGGGAATGTGGCTATTGCGCTTGGTGCAAAAGGCATGTGTACAAACGTCGTAACTGCCTGCGCTACAGGTACAAACGCAATCGGCGACGCGTTCAGGCATATAAAAAACGGGCTTGCCGACGTTGCTGTGGCTGGAGGCTCAGAAAGCTCGATAACTCCGCTTGGTGTCGCGGGTTTTGCTTCACTCACAGCTCTTTCAACAAGCACTGATCCTAAACGCGCCTCCATCCCTTTTGATAAAGAGAGAAACGGTTTTGTCATGGGAGAAGGCGCCGGTATAGTAATATTAGAGTCGCTGGAACATGCAAAAAAACGCGGCGCACATATCTACGCAGAGGTTACCGGATACGGCGCAACATGTGACGCCTATCATATAACTTCTCCTTCACCTGACGGAAGCGGTGGGGCAAACGCAATGCTTCTCGCTATTGAAGAAGCAGGCATCAGCCCTAAAGATATTTCTTACATCAACGCTCACGGCACCTCAACGCAGGTAAATGATAAATTTGAAACCGTTGCTGTGAAGTCTGTATTTGGTGAAGATGCTAAAAGGATTCCGATGAGCTCAACCAAATCAATGACAGGGCACCTTCTCGGCGCAGCGGGAGCGGTTGAAGCTATAGCTTGCGTTAAAGCGATTGAAGATGACTTTGTTCCCGCAACTATTGGTTTGAATGTGCCTGACCCTGAATGTGACCTTGATTACGTGCCGAATGCAGGCAGGGAAATGCATCTCGAATATACTCTCACAAATTCACTTGGCTTCGGCGGGCATAATGCAAGCCTTATCATCAAGCGTTATATTGATTAACGGAGGCATATATGGACTTTTCATTCGTACAAGATATAATGAAGAACTTCAACAGCATGAATATACAAAATCTTGAGCTTGAAACAAATGAGTTCAAGTTAAAGCTGCAAAAACAGGATGTTGTACAGAATTACACAGTTGAAAGTAAAAACTCAAGTCTTCCATGCTCTGTTAAACCACAGGAAACAGAAGATTTGATTAGTGTTACCTCTCCTATCGTAGGAACTTTTTACTCCGCTCCCTCACCCGACGTAGAACCGTTTATCAGCGTAGGTGACACTGTTAAAAAGGGAAGCCGTCTCTGCATCATTGAGGCAATGAAACTGATGAACGAGATCGAGGCCGAACAGGACGGTATTGTAACTGAAATTTGTATTCAAAACGGCGAGATGGTTGAGTTCGGCGAAGTTTTAATCCGTCTTAAACCATTATCGAAGTAATTTTTAATTCGGCGCGCCGCTAGCCGGAATGAGCGGCAGCTGTGAATTGCCGAACGTTAGGTATTTTCTCAGTGGTGCGCATGGAGTATTTATGTTAAACACTCAGCAGATTCAAGAAATCATTCCCCACCGTTATCCGTTTCTCCTCGTTGATGTAATCGACGAACTAGAGCCGGGAGTCAGGGCAATTGGAAGAAAAAATGTGACCGTAAACGAGCAGTATTTCTGCGGTCATTTCCCGGGAGAGCCGGTTATGCCCGGAGTCCTTATAGTGGAAGCGCTTGCACAAGTCGGCGCCGTTGCAATTCTAAGTTTGGAAAAAAACAAAGGTAAAATAGCATATTTTGGGGGAATCAATAAAGCCCGTTTCAGACGCAAAGTTTTTCCGGGAGACGTTTTGTCACTCTCTATCGAGATTGTAAAAATAAAAGGGCCCGTAGGAATTGGAAACGCGGTTGCGCGTGTAGGTAACGAGGTTGCAGCCGAAGCTGAACTCATGTTTGCGATTGGGCAGTAAGCGAGGTGTCCCGTGTTTAAGAAAATACTTATTGCCAACCGTGGCGAAATTGCTGTCCGTATCATACGCGCCTGCCGTGAAATGGGCATCGAAACCGTTGCCGTCTATTCCGACGCAGACAGAGAAGCTCTTCATGCCGAGCTTGCCGATGAGGCTGTATGTATTGGACCCGGTCCATCAAAGGACAGCTATCTCAATATACAAAACATACTCAGCGCGGCTCTGCTCACAGGCGCCGAGGCAATACACCCCGGATATGGCTTTTTGTCAGAGAAAAGCACATTTGCTCAGATGTGCTCCGAATGCAATATCGTATTTATCGGCCCAAAAGCATCAATGATCGAGGCTATGGGCAACAAGGACAGTGCACGCAGAACAATGATGTCTGCGGGCGTTCCGGTAGTGCCAGGAACAGAGCATCCCCCCGAAGATGAAGATGCCGCATTGATTGAAGCTGGACATATCGGCTTTCCTGTAATGATTAAGGCATCCGCTGGCGGGGGCGGGCGAGGAATGCGCATAGCCAGAAGTGAAGAGGATTTTAAAAAAGCATATCCGGCGGCAAAAGCGGAGGCTAGAAATGCTTTTGGCGACGACACCATGTATATTGAAAAGCTGGTGGAAAACGCACGACATATAGAATTTCAGATTTTAGCCGATAATTTTGGGAATACAGTATACTTAGGCGAACGTGACTGTTCGATACAGCGGCGAAATCAAAAGCTGCTTGAAGAATCGCCCTCGCCCGCTATGTCTGATACCCTGCGCCGTAAGATGGGTGAAGCCGCAGTAAATGCCGCCCGAGCAGTGGGTTATCAAAATGCAGGAACGGTTGAATTTTTACTTGATAAAAACAATAACTATTATTTCATGGAAATGAACACGCGAATACAGGTCGAACATCCGGTCACCGAAATGGCGACAGGCATCGATCTATTAAAAGAGCAAATAAGGATTGCCGCAGGAGAAAGACTTAATTTGCGGCAGGCTGATATAAATATAAACGGACATACGATTGAATGCCGGATAAATGCAGAAGACCCGGAAAACGGCTTCTGTCCGTCGCCCGGGACGATCGAAACACTCCACATTCCCGGCGGCCCAGGCATTAGAGTTGATAGCGCTATATATCAGGGCTTAAAAGTGCCCCCCTACTACGATTCTATGCTTGCCAAACTGATAGTACACGGCAAGGACAGAAACGAAGCCATAGTCAAAATGCTCAGCGCGCTTGGCGAGTTTATCATCGAAGGAGTGAAGACCAATATAGATTTTGAATCTTCAATCCTTCGCCACCCCCAGTTTTTAGAGGGGAAATTCACGACAGCTTTTATAGCCGAGCATTTCTCAAAATAAGTGGTGAATATTTATGATACACGGGTTATTTAAAAAAACCAAATATGTAACATCCGACCTTAGCAAGACCTCAGGAGCTCGCCCAAGCGTACCGGACGGCATGTGGGTCAAGTGCTCAAGCTGCGGTGAGGCACTTTACGGCAAGGATGTCGAGAAGCATCTCAAAATATGCCCACATTGCGGGGCTCATTTTAGACTAACTGCAAACGAACGAATTTCTCTTATCTGTGACAAATTCGAAGAAATTAATTCGGATTTTGTAGGGGAGGACCCGCTGTCTTTTCCGGGATATAAAGATAAACTTAAAAAATTACGTGAAGAAACATCTATAAATGAAGCAGTTGTGACAGGAATCGCTTGTATTAATGGTCAAATTTGTATGCTGGGCGTTATGGATAGCAGCTTTCTCATGGGCAGTATGGGCTCTGCTGTTGGGGAAAAACTTACATGTCTAATCGAACAGGCTACTATAAATAAAAAGCCTGTAGTCATTTTTACCGCTTCAGGAGGCGCCAGGATGCAGGAGGGGATCATATCCCTTATGCAGATGGCAAAAGTCAGCGCTGCACTCGCGCGCCATCATGAAGCAGGTCTTTTTTATCTCACTGTATTAACTGATCCCACCACAGGGGGAGTTACTGCAAGCTTTGCGATGCTTGGCGATATAATTCTCGCCGAACCCGGTGCGCTTATTGGATTTGCCGGCCCGCGCGTTATCGCCGATACCATCCGCCAAAAGCTGCCGGACGGATTTCAGCGAGCGGAATTTCTGCTTGAACACGGCTTTGTTGATGCGGTTGTTTCCCGTGATAAACTTAAAGATGCCATATCACAGCTTCTTGCCATTCATGCTTTTCCGTTTGAAAACAATAGGGGGGAGAGCTTAATTGGAGAGTAATACAAGTATGTCAAACAGCGCTTGGGAGAAGGTCAAACTTGCAAGGCTTTCTGAACGGCCGACAGCGTTAGATTATATTGAGAAAATATTCAGCGGTTTTGTTGAACTGCACGGGGATCGCGCATACGGCGACGATGCGGCTGTTGTGGGCGGGGTCGCATATTTCCACGATATCCCCGTTACAGTGATTGCCCATCAAAAAGGAAGAAATACAAAAGAAAATATTAAACGCAATTTTGGAATGACCCATCCGGAAGGCTACCGAAAGGCCCTCCGCTTAATGAGGCAGGCCGAAAAATTTCACCGCCCGGTAATTTGCTTTATTGATACGCCTGGTGCATTTTGCGGAATCGGCGCCGAAGAAAGGGGTCAGGGTGAGGCAATAGCGCAGAACCTTTTTGAAATGTCAAAACTTAAAACACCCATTATGTCTGTCGTGATAGGCGAGGGCGGCAGCGGCGGCGCTTTGGCATTCGGTGTTGCGGACAGGGTTTATATGCTTGAAAATTCTATATACTCTATTTTATCGCCTGAGGGTTTTGCAAGCATTCTATGGAAAGACGGCAGCCGTGCAGAAGAAGCATCAGAAATTATGAAAATTACTGCTGACGACCTGAGTGAACTTGGCGTTATTGACGGCATCATTTCTGAGCCCTGTGGCGGCGCCCATCTTGATGTTGAAGTAACAGCAAAGGCAATCGATGATATACTCTTACAAGGATTAATCGAGTTAAATAGTGTCAACTGCAACGATTTATTAAACAATAGGTACAACAAGTTTGGAAATATACGTTAAGTTGATGATTTATCTTGCCAATAAGCAAATAAAAAATAAAATTTTTATGCTCCCGGTTTTCATTATGTGAAATCCGGGATTTTTTTAAATTAATTTAAAAATATATAAATCTTTTTTGTTGTTAAATCGTTAATATATATGTAAAACGTTTTACTTAAGGATGGCGGTCAAAATCGAAGACCAATTACTAATCTTATTAATAAAAAGCGGAAATATTAAAGCCTTACATCTTCTTATTAATAAACATTATAAAAATATCTACAGTTATTGCCTAAGAAAGATTGGCAATAATGAAACTGCACTCGATATCACTCAGGATATTTTTACGAAACTTCTCGATAATATTGACAATTATCAATTTATCGGAAGTTTTAAAAATTATCTTTTCACAATAGCAGTTAATACCTGTAATGATTATTATAAGAAAAAAAAACTTGTAATTGTGGAGCTTGATAATACGCAGGTGTCAGATCACGGTCTGTCGCCAGTCACGGTTATGGAACAAAAAGAGCAAAGAAACCTAATAAAATGCGCAATTGACAATCTTCCGGAAGAACAAAAAACGGTGGTTATTCTTCGTTTTTATCATGATATGAAACTTAAGGATATTGCAATAGTAACAAAAACTCCTCTGCCTACTGTCAAATCCAGGCTTAGGCAAGGAATATTAAAGCTTAGACAACTATTAAAGGCAGGTGATCTTTTTGAATAGAAATGAATACAAAGATTTCAAAAATATACTTAATAAATATGACATCAAAAATTATTCCCATGATGCAATGGATGAAGTTATAAAAAAATCTGAACTTAAGCTATATTCAAATTATTCAGAAAAAGATATATCAATTTGGCATTTGATTTTTAGTCAGCTTAAATATGTTTCGCTATATTTTTGGTTTGCCCAAATCATTGCAGTTTCTTTGGTAGGATTATTCACTATGCAAATGACTAATTACTCCTACAGAAATTTAATTTATATTATATTTACTGCAGTTTCTATAATATCAGTTTATGGAGTTCCTGAGATTATCAAAAGCAGCATTTTTAAGATGAATGAAATCGAGGCATCTTGCAAAAGAGGTTTTTCATTTATATTACAAATAAGAATTTTAATTATTGGCATATCTGATTTGATTTCAATATTTGGAATATCGTTATATTTAAGCAATTATTTTAAACAGAGTTTTTTATTATTAGCTGCAAACGGGCTCTTGCCCTTTAATATTATCAACTCATTGAGTCTATTAATAACAAATAAGTTTAAAACCAGTTATGGCTCTTACATATCTATTGCTCTCGGGATTTTTCTTTTAGCTTTGTATAACACTTGGGATTTTCATGATATCGAACTTAATGGAATTTCTTACCCTCTTTGCATTTTAACATCAATACTTCTATTTGTACAACTATATATATTATTTAAAAATAGCAATGAGATGGGGGCTCATACAATATGGAATTAATAATAGATTCACTAACAAAACAGTTTAAAAATAAAACTGCTGTTAATAATTTTTCTGCTACATTAACCGAGAACATATATGGTCTACTCGGTGCAAACGGAGCTGGCAAAACAACACTTATGCGAATGATGTGTGACTTGCTGAAGCCTACTTCTGGCGAAGTCTTATACAATGGGGATAATATAAGGAATTTAGGTGAAGATTTTAGAAATATTCTTGGATATCTTCCTCAGGATTTTGGCTATTACCCTAACTTTAGCGCGTCAGATTTTATGCTGTATATTGCAAGTTTAAAGGGTATTCACCCGCATAAAGCGAAAAAACTTACTGATAATCTTTTAGAAACAGTAAATTTAGAAGATGTCAAAAAACAGAAAATCAAAACTTTTTCAGGCGGTATGCGGCAAAGGCTTGGTATAGCCCAGGCTCTATTAAATGATCCCAAAATACTTATTCTTGATGAACCGACAGCGGGACTTGATCCAAAAGAACGTGTAAAATTTCG
Organism: Bacillota bacterium; assembly: GCA_030705925.1. Taxonomy (NCBI): domain Bacteria; kingdom Bacillati; phylum Bacillota; species Bacillota bacterium. The sequence goes on along the minus strand of JAUZPM010000003.1, from coordinate 37,868 downwards.
TAATATGATAAGCAGCATTTCCCAAAATAAAATAGTTATCTTATCAACTCATATAGTGTCTGATGTGGATTATATAGCAAATGAGATATTGCTAATGAAGAATGGCTGCCTTATTGTCAATGATAAGAGTGATTCAATAGTAAATCGTATAAAAGGATGTGTCTGGAACTGCATTGTGCCGTTTGAAAGGGCACAAGAACTAAACAAAAAGTTTATGGTCAGCAATTTTAAACATAATGAAGATAAAGTCGAACTTCGTATTATATCTGATATTAAGCCTTTAGAAAATGCTGAGAATGTCGACCCCAGCCTTGAAGATTTATATCTTTACTACTTTAGAGAGGACGCTTTAGAATGACAACCCTAATAGGATTTGAATTAAAGAAAATATTAAAAAACCATATTACATATATAGCGTTAGCTATAGCGCTTTTAGGGACGGTTATAACTATTTTGTTAGGTATAGCTGATGAGTCCCATATGATTTCTGACGGCTTAACCGAAAGAGGAACAAAGGCAATTTCGCTGAATAAGCAGTATTCATCACAGTTTAAAGGATATCTGACTGACGACCGCGTAAAAGAAATAAAAGATGAATATAATAGTGCTCCAAAATCTGACAAGCACAGATATGCAGCAGTTATATCAGCGATTACAAATGTTCAGGAAGGGGTCATCCCTGATATAAAGGTCAAACTCAAAAATAAAGATATTAGCAAACTTGAAAATTCATTTTTTTTAATGGAACCTTCTAAAGTAGGTAGCTTATTAAATATTAAATCAGAGGTAATAAATAAACTTTCTTCTATGTATAACAACATTAAAATACCCCTGTATTTTGATTATTTTTCAGGCTGGCTACGGCTTTGCTATGATTTTTCAATAATTTTAGTGTTTATATGTATCATGTTAATTTTTTGTCTATCGCCTATTTTTTCGCAAGAATATAGCAGTGGAGCTGATTCTGTTATTCTTACAACTAAATACGGAAAAAGCAAGCTGATAAAAGCTAAAATAATCACAGCATATATAGTCAGCACATCAATTTTATTTATTTTTGCAGTTACGCTTTTTATCGCATATTACTTTATTTACGGATTTACGGGTTCAAAATGCAACATACAATTATCAACAATCTATTTAACGTCAGCCTTTAATTTAAATTTTCTTGGATTATGGGGACTTGTATTTTTATATGGTTTTATCGGCATCAGCGTTATGACTGCAATTACACTTTTAGTATCTTCTAAAAGCAACTCGCCATTTTATGCGTTAAGTATAGCTTTGATAATTTTCTTTGTTCCGTGGATAGATATATCTAAAATATCAATACTGATTGAAAAATTATTTATGTTATTTCCGATCAATTTAGTAGATGCAAAAGACAATTATAAAATTGCTGTTTTCTACAACATTTTCGGAAAAGAAATCATCATGCAACATGTCATGCTAATCACAGCTGTATTATGTATTTTAATTTTACTGCCCATATCATATAAATCTTTTAAATATCATAAAAATTAGAGCTGTTAAACCTTAGGTATAATAAATTTAGAAATATACCCAAATTGCAATTTTGCTGTTTTATTTGACACATATAAAGCCTGATAGTATTATAGAATACTAAGGGAGGGTAATATATGAAAAGGAAAAAAGCAGGTTTGATAATCGGTATTATTTTGGCAATTATACTTATCGCTTTATTATGTATGGCAGCGTTTTTAATGGCAGGGCAGAAAAAAATAAAAAATACAGACATTCAAAATATCTCAGTTCAAAATATGCCGGATGGAGTATACCGCGGTTCGTTTTCGGGTTACCGCTGGTCTAATACGCTGGATGTAACAATTTCAGGCGGTAAGATTGTTGATATCAAAGTAGTGAAAGACGTCAAAGTTCCCGTTTCTGATGTTACAGATAAACTTTTTAATTCTATTAAAGAAAAACAAAATATTGATGTCGACGCGATATCAGGCGCGACAGTTACATGTAAGGCATATCAAAAAGCAATTGAAAACGCACTTAAGAATAATACATAAAAAAACGGGCATAAGCCCGTTTTTTTTAATCAAGCAGTATTTTCTTTGCCGTCTCGTCGTTTACATCGGTCATAAAGGTTATTCCAGTCTCAGCCGCCGTTTCCCTGTTTCCAGCAAACAAATCGCTTCTTTTTAGCTCTGACAACTTAAATTTTCGTGCCCCCGCCATCAGCTGCTGAAGTCCTGCGCTCAGCTTATCTGCAAGGGTCCATAACGCAACCGCACCTAGAGGGATATTCTTCATCTCATCAGCGCCAACTTTTTTCATTACATCAAAATATCCGGCGAAGATTTCCTCTGGCGTTGACCCGAATTCTTCTGTTATAGATTTTGGCAAGCTGTCCCAATTGCCACTCAGTTCTTCTCTTCTTTCGGGGAATAAAACGCCTTCTATATTAGCGCCTAGGAATCCCGGTATCATGAGGGCTCTGCCCATGCATACTAATTTTGTAAAGGGAGAGCCAAGTGCAAGCGCTTTAAATATATGATCCTCCCGTGCAAATCCACCGGCAAAAGCCATATCGACAACGTCTGTGCCTTTTGCTTTCAATATATTTGCATATTCATAAGCTTTGGAATGAAGATGCAGCGACGGAACGCCCCAATTCTCCATCATATTCCACGGGCTCATGCCTGTTCCTCCGCCGCTTCCGTCAACGGTTAGAAGGTCAAGACCGGTATCGCTTGCAAATTTAATAGCCATTGCAAGTGCTTCCATGCCATACGAACCCGTTTTAAGGGTAATCCGTTTATACCCAAGCGAGCGAAGATGATCGATAGCCGAGTAAAAATCGTTTCTTACCTCTTCAAAGTTTCTGCGTTCCGTATAGCCAAGCCTGCTGTGACGGGCAAATGTCTTTATCGATCCATTTTTAAACGCCTGCTGAACCTCGGGTAAACTCGGGTCAGGATCGACAATATAGCCGCGGTTTTTAAGGAATAAAGCATAATCTAAACTGGAAACCTGGATTTCTCCGCCAATATCCTTTGCACCCTGTCCCCATTTAAGCTCAAGTATTACTTTGTCGCCGTATTTATTAATGATATATTCCGCAACGCCGTTTCTTGTATCTTCAACGTTCATCTGAACTATTATTGCGCCGTATCCATCGTAATATCTAAGGTATGTATCAATTCTTCTGTCAAGTTCCGGAGCTTTGACGATTTTTCCGTTTTCTATAATACTGTTTTTATCTACTCCAACCACATTTTCGCCTATTACTATAGGAAATCCTACGAGTGCCGCACCTACTGCAAACCCTGACCAATATTTCTGGGCAATAAATGTTGATCCCAGCGCGCCCGTCATAATCGGTATTTTAGATTTTGTCTTAACTTTTTTGCCAAATGATGTTTCAATATTAACATTAGGAAATATACAGTCGTCAGCATTATTTGACAAATTATCTTTAACGCCGTACACGCCGTAATTATAACCTTGTATGCGAAGATTACTATAGCAAACGCCGATATGGTTAGTATTAGAGCTTCCTGCGGTTATCTTCCCGAAATCGCGGGGATAGAGCAGTTTTCTTCCCCTTAAGCTTGACATCCACGTTTCGCATCTTCCCTTGCAATCAGCCTGGCACAATGTGCATACTCCTGATTCTGCCGGATACCCTCTGTTTGCGGTTCCGAGTACGTCATTTGTTCTTGGATAATCCATGCCCATATTTCCTCCTTTAATTTTACATAAATATGTACTATATTATTTCAAGTATAGTACATTATTTACATATATTGTAATATTATTTTTTTGCTTTTTCAATAATTTTTCCAATATTATCCTTATGCCTGCGAGAAATTCTTTTTAGCTGAAACAACTGTTCGGGATCGTGGCGTAAAATATTGATGCCATATTTACATGTGAGAGCCGCCTTGAAACCTAATTTTTTAAGTACCGGTATAGATTCCTTTGAAATGCTGCCATATGGATAAGTAAAAGTATTAGGGGTCGTCCCTGTATATCCTGCTACTGCCTGCTGACATTTCTCAACATCGTCTGAAAGCACTTTTTCATACTCTTCAAGGCTTTCACCCCATTTTTTATGGGCTCCGTATCGAATTTTGGTAATTTTATGCAGATTGTATGTATGGTTCTGCACTTCAGCACAGTTTGCATTTATCATTTCATTAACTTGTTTCCAGCTCATATGTGAATAATTGACATTTTCGTCGCAAATCTTTGTAAAATCATCACTGCTCTTTCCGATAATAGATAAAACGATTTTTACATTATATTTTTTTAAAAGAGGGAAGGCATAAACATAATTATTATAATATCCATCATCAAAACTTAACACGATCGGCTTTTCCGGGAGACTTATATCATAATAAACATAATTTATAAGATCCTGCATAGTTACAGGTGTATAGTCGTTATCCTTTATAAACTTAAGATCTTGCTCAAATTCATATGGAGTAATCGAAATACTGCTAAGATTATTTGCTTTCACTTCATGATACATTAGTATTGGGACTTCCACGCCTTCCTCGGTAGATACAGGTGCCACTTTATTATCAAACAATAAAAAAAGTGATAAAATCACTATACAAAAAAAAGAAACTATTGATACTAATTTATAATTCAGTTTTATAACAATCATTATTAAGACCCCTAAATTCATTTATTATAAGTATATTAATATGTTTCTTAAGCAATGCAGAAATAATATGATATTTAAAGAGTCATCATACCTCGTTTATAGAGATAAGCAATTTGGAATAACGAATGGATCTGATTTTTTTAATTAATTATTATTAGTTTTTTGTTATAAAGTCACTCATTATCAAAATATTGCATATAGTTTAATAAGGCTATTTTGATAAAGAAGGTGTGAACTCATTGATTATTCATGTTGTTAGACCGGGTGATAGTATCTATTCCATTTCTCAAAGATACGGCGTCCCCTATACAAAAATTATCAGTGATAATGAACTTGCAAATCCAGAAAGGCTTGTAACAGGACAAACAATTGTTATAATGACCGATGATAGACAACATACAGTTACACGCGGGGAATCACTATTTTCAATCGCACGCAAATATGGTGTGCCGCTCCCTGATCTTATTGCCGCAAACCCGGGGCTCTCAAACACGTCACGCATTCAGCCTGGGCAGGTTATTACTATACCGGGCTCTGCAAGAAAACTTGGTACGATTGACGTAAACGGCTATGCATTTCCGAATATTAATATGGACGTATTGCAACGTACATTGCCTAATCTTACATATCTAAGCATTTTCAGCTATCAGGTCAAACCAGACGGCAGCCTTACAACCATTAATGATACTCCACTTATTGAAGCGGCAAGAAATGCAAAAGTCGCTCCAATGATGGTTATTACAAATATTGAGGAAGGCGGCGGGTTCAGCAGCGATCTGGCTCATTCAATTTTAACAAACGAGCAGGTCCAGAATACTCTCATAAATAATGTGATAAGTGTACTTCAGGAAAAAAATTATTACGGGCTGGATATTGATTTTGAATATGTTTTTCCGGAAGACCGCGATGATTATAACAACTTTTTACGAAAAGTTGTAGAACGGCTTAGGCCGATGGGCTATACAATTACAACTGCACTTGCACCGAAGACAAGTGCAAATCAGCCCGGACTTCTTTACGAAGCGCACGATTATGCAGTTCACGGGCGGCTTGCCGACCACGTCATATTAATGACCTATGAATGGGGCTATACCTACGGACCACCTCAAGCCGTCGCCCCTATAAACCAGGTTAGGCGAGTCCTTGCTTACGCAACTACGGCCATTCCAAGTGAAAAAATCTTAATGGGCATGCCAAACTACGGTTACAACTGGACTCTTCCGTATGTACCGGGATCTGCCGCACGGACAGTGACTAACACCGGAGCCGTGGATCTTGCAGCACAGGTTGGCGCCAATATACAATATGATAATACATCCCAAGCGCCATACTTCAGTTATTATGATTCTCAGAGACGCAGACATGTAGTATGGTTTGACGATGCAAGAAGTGTCGAAGCAAGATTAAGACTAATTCATCAATATGATTTAGGAGGAGCAAGCTATTGGACTATTAACCGTTATTTCCCCCAGAACTGGCTTGTTCTCAATTCTCTTTACAATGTAAATAAACTTTTATAAATCTAATAATCTACATAAAAATGGCTGCACTATTATCGTGCAGCCATTTTTATTTGCTTGTTTTGCTTAAATGTTCTTAGCGAAAGCTCACCCGCTAGTTTGAATAAGGCATCACTTAAGACTTTTTCAACGGGTAACCCTGCATAACTTGCAATTTTTGTGTAAAACAACGCTGTATCAACATTCAGCTCAACAATAAAATTATTTTCCATAGGTCCTCCTAATTACTAATTATTTACTGTTTATATAATAAATATAAAAAATGTCAAAGTCAAGTAATTAGAAGGGGACACTTGTCAAAATATGAATAAAATCGATGATTTTTGGTGTTTATAGTTCTATTTTCATACCGTCATAAGCAGGCTCAAAACCAAACTCTTCGCCTTTTGATAAAAGCTGGTCATGAAGTCCCTCACCGTTGTGCGAAAAATGAGTAATTATAACCTTAGTTTTATCTGTAATACAGCCTCTGGCTTTAAGCTCATTATTCAGGATAACATTATCTTCAATCCCCATATGATTATTTCCGTCTTTATGAAATGCCATTGTACAGTCATAAATCGCTAAATCTACAGGTTTCCCTGCAAGCCAGTCCAAAGTTTCTTTTGGAAATATCCCACTGTCATTGCCATATAAAACGGCTTTTCCATTTTTCTTGATATAATAAACGAAACATTCTTCGTCGCGCTTATGCAGGCCCCTTAGCGGTGTTATCTCATATGCGCCAGCTGTAAATGTTTCAAATGCCCGTATCAGGTGAAACTTTAAGTAAGGATCAAAGTGCTGCCTGCCGCTGTACAGGTTGTCATAGCCCATTTTTACATGTGCATTGCCGTAAATATGAAGAGGTTTGACTTCCTTTAAATGCCCAAAGGGAGGACGTCTGTAGGTTAGCTCCTGCGGAGTAAAATGATCTTCATGTGAATGTGTGATAATCATATGCTCTATCGAGCCCAAATCAATATTATACTGCTGTTTATGCATAAAGGTATCCGGCCCAAAGTCAACTAAAAGATCATTGTCAAAAAGGCAGGATGCCCTGCTGCGCAAATCTTTTCCCCCGTTTTTAGCCGCCGCACGGCATATGTCGCACTGGCAAAACAGTGCAGGTATTCCTTCAGCCGCTGCAGTTCCCATAAATAATACTTCCATAAGATAATCTCTCCTTTAATCTTATATAAATAAAATATAATACCCCTTGTGAGGGGTATTATATGCCTATTTTTCTATTGTGTAAATAGAATGTAAAAAACTAAGGATATAAGTACGTTTATTTTTTTACTTCTATATGTTTTAAAATTTTTTCCTGATTTTCTATAAGCTGATCAATCTTATTATGTAGATCCTCTATTATTATTTCAGTTTTTAAATTTACCTTGTAATCATTTTCGGCTCTCATTCTATCTTTCTGTTCTTGACGGTTCTGGCTCATCATAATAAGGGGAGCCTGTATAGCCGCCACACACGACAAAACAAGATTCAATAGTATGAAAGGGAACGGATCAAACGGTTTTGTTAATAAAAGAGCGTTTACACACATCCAAATAATAAGAATTGCGCAAAAGATTGAAACAAAACCCCAGCTTCCGGCATAGTTTGCAAGTTTGTCAGCTGCCTTTTGCCCAAAAGTGTACTTCACCTTTTTAGGGTTATAAGCAACCTTTTTTTCCAGTAAAAGATGGATCACTTCCTCATCTTTCAGATCATCCTGAACATCCTCCAAAATTTTGCTTATAAACTCGTTTTTATTTGCGTTAGGGTTCATATTTACCTCCTTAAAAACTTTTTCTATATTCATGCGGCGACATCCCCGCCGCCTTTTTAAAAGTTTTGATCAAGTGACTGTCATCACAAAATCCAGTTTCATAAGCAATTTCATAAAGTGGTTTATCAGATTCTTTTAACAGCTTTTTCACATGATTTATACGGCAGTTAGTAAGATACTCATATGGAGTTTGACCTGTAAAACGCCTGAACAGACGTATAAAATAATACTTTGATATATGAACAAGCTTTACCATATCGTCAATAGAAATCGGCTCCGAAACATGTGTTTCAATATACTGTATAACCTTTTTTATATCTTTTTCATGTTCCCCTGTTACTTCAGGTGTTTGCGGTTTTATTAAACTCTCGGCAGTGCAGGTAAGAATATTATGGATTTCATTTGAAATGCTAATCCTTGCAAAAATACTGCTCTGATCTGAAAGTTCTAATAATCTGTTATGAGCTTTTTCCAAATCTCTCGGATTTGTTATATTTACTGTATTTTGCCCGTCGTTAAACATCTTTTCAAAAAGCGCGCAGCCTGTGCCGTTAAAATGCATCCACAAAAATTCCCATGTTTCACCCGGAACTGTAACATAACGATGAAAATATCTGCAGTCTATTAAAGCAGCGTTCCGCCTTGACAGGTCAAATTGTCTGTCCATATATTGTATACTTCCAGAGCCGGATATTGTATATATAAATAAAAAATCCTTTTTCCCTTCACGCTGTGTAAAATAATTATCGCCTGCTTTAAAATGACCAATTTCAAATAAATAAAACGGCAGTTTATAAACAGCCTTTGCCGGAGTCAATGTAATCCATTTTGAGTCGTCCGATATATCCAGGTTAAAGGATAAATTCATGAAGGCTCCTTTCATTATGGCAATATCATTCAGTTTTAAAGCAATTAATGAAGATAAACATATAAAAAGCTGGATTTATAATAATGTCATAGATGTTTTTATTATACAGCATTTTAACTAAAAACCCAACAATTATTTGAAAGGAATGTAAGTATATGGAGTTTATAGAACCTATAAAGCCTCCTAAAAAGGCACGTATTGGGCTTTATACCGTCGGCCTCAAAGCGTATTGGGCGCAGTTTGACGGACTTCATGACAGACTCGTGGGCTATGGCAAATTCATTGAGCAGCGCCTATGCGAGGCCGGAGAAGTATATAATTTCGGGCTTGTAGACGATGAAGAAGCGGGCAGAAGAGCAGGTGAATGGTTTAATATACATAATGTAGATATTATATTTTGCCACTGTGCAACCTATTGCACCTCCGCATCTGTTCTTCCGGTGCACCAGATATGTAAAGCGCCATCAGTGATACTCAATTTACAGCCGGCACCTGAAATGAATTATGGAAAAACCTCTACCGGAGAATGGCTTGCTCATTGCAATGCGTGCGCGGTTCCGGAACTTTCAAACGCTTTTAACCGGGCGCATATCCCCTGTAGAATAGTAAACGGCTTATTGGGATTAAGCGAGACGCCATCCATCTCTGCCGCTGACGAGGTAACAAACGAAAGAAATGAATCAATAAGCGCCTGGAACGAAATCTTAGAATGGGCTAAAGCAGCAGGCGTATGCCGTTCGCTTAAACACTCCCGTTTTGGATTTTTGGGCGGAAACTACAGCGGCATGCTGGATATGTACAGCGATTTTACATTGATGCAATCGTCCCTTGGAATGCACGTTGAGCTTCTTGAAATGTGCGACCTTGATAAATACCTTAGAAATATAACAGACAAAGAAGCCGAGCAAAAGAAAAAAGAAATCGAGTCATTCTTTATGATTTCCGGTGATTCACCATCAGACCCGATTGCAAAACGCCCGTCCGAAGAGCAGCTCGACTGGTCAAGCCGTGTCGCAGCCGCACAGGAAAAGTTGGTAAGAGAATATGATCTAGATGCTTTATCCTATTATTATCATGGAAACGACAACTATTATGAAAAAGTTCAAAGCGGTTTTATCGTCGGTCATTCACTGCTGACAGCCGCCGGTATCCCTTGTTCCGGGGAAGGTGACATGAAAACTACTGTTTCGATGAAAATCTGCGATATTTTAAATACCGGTGGAAGTTTTTCAGAGATCGTAGCTGCTGATTATAACCGCGGTACAATAATCCTGGGGCATGACGGTCCATTCCATATTGCTTTGTCAGATGGAAAACCTGTGCTTCGCGGCATGGGAATATATCATGGTAAAAAAGGTTCCGGAGTATCGGTCGAAGCTCAAGTACGTGCGGGCACCGTTACGACTTTAGGATTGACTCAAACCGGAGAAGTAAAACTTAAATTTATAGTCAGCGAGGGAGAAGCGATAAAGGCTCCAATTCTGATGATAGGGAACACCCAAACACACATAAAATTTCAAGCTGCACCGGATCGTTACTATGACAGTTGGTTTAAAGAAGCTCCAACACATCATTGTGCATTAAGCGTAGGGCACAATTCCGGCCTTTTCAAAAAAACTTCAGAGCTTTTGGGCATTGATTCTGTAATATTATGACATCAAATGAATAAACAGCTTGTAATATGTTAATAAATATGATATACTAATTTTAATATTTAATTACAGTATCCGTTGCAGGCAATTAAATAAATATAATTATGATTTACAACGGAAAGCGGTTGCTTTCCGTTGTTTTTTTGAAGGATTTATGGATTTAAAAAAATATAGCAATTTAAATATATCGGAAGAAACATTTAAAGCAATTGAAAATATGGGATTTACCGATATGACAGAAATACAGCAAAAAGCGATTCCTGAAATGCTGCTTGGGAAAGACATTATTGCAAAATCTCCAACCGGAACAGGAAAAACAGTTGCATATGGCCTGCCGATTATTGAAAATATCAACAGTTCAGCATCTACTTTGCAATCTTTGATTTTATGCCCAACCCGTGAACTTTGTATACAGATAAATGAACAGTTTAGATTATTATCAAAATTTAAAAAGGGTATAAAAACAATTGCTGTATACGGCGGTCAGCCAATTAGCAATCAGATCATTGCGCTTAAAAAAGGTCCCCAGATCATAGTTGCAACACCCGGTCGTCTTATCGATCATATAAAAAGAAAAAACATCTGCCTTGATCATATAAAAACAGCAGTTCTTGATGAAGCAGATGAAATGCTTGATATGGGCTTTGTTAAAGATGTATGTTCCATAATGGATAAGCTGCCAAAGGAAAAACAGGTTGTAATGTTTTCTGCTACAATATCAAGGGAAATCATGGATATATCATGGCTTTACCAGCGCGACCCTATTGAACTTACGGTTTTGCCCGAAAATATAAACGAGCCAAAAATAACTCAATACAGTGTTGAATGCGGCCGTTCAAACAAGACGGAAATACTGAAAAACATTATTAAGCAGAATCAATATAAAAGGGTAATTGTCTTTTGCAATACAAAACGAATGACTAATAGACTGATGAAAGAACTTAATATTAATGGTTTGCAAGCAGAATGCCTCCATGGTGATATAAAACAGTTTATAAGAAGTAAAATCATGGCGAAATTTAAAGCAGGAAATACGCCGATACTAATTGCTACAGATGTTGCGGCAAGGGGAATAGACGTCGAAGATGTAGATGCAGTTTTTAACTATGATGTCCCTCAGGATAACGCCTATTATCTTCACAGAATCGGCAGGACAGGAAGAGCTCAAAAAGAAGGAACTTCGTATATCTTTTACACTTATCCGGAAAAGTTTAAGGTAGATGAAATATCAGCATTGACACATTCAAAAATAATTCCTTTATATTATAAAGGCGGCGATCTTAAAACTTTTTAATATTATGGCTGGTGAAGAATATGGGTTTGGAATATCTAAAAGGGGCTCCCGAAGATAAGGCAGACATTATAGATTTTGCGAATTATATCTTCAGTCATGCTGCTTCTAAAACTGATTTTCCCACTCTTCTCCCAAAGTTATATGGAAAAAATGCAAATAGCTCTGAGTCACACTATATAATTAAAAGCGACGGCAAAATAATCGCAATGCTCGGCGCTTTTGATTCAGTTCTACATATCGGTGAACGACAGTTGCATGCCCGCGGTATAGGCACAGTATCCGTACACCCATATCATCGAAACGAAGGCCTTATGCGTAAACTTATGGAATGGGTAGTCTCGGATATGAGGCATGACGGGGTTGATATTAGCGAACTTGGAGGACGTCGGCAGCGCTATCAATACTACGGCTTTGAAAGATGCGGGCTTAGACTCGCTTTTGAAGTCAATAAGGATAATATAAAACATTCTATAAAATCTTCAAATAATATCTGCTTTAAACCATTGACTACAAATTATATCAATGATTCTTATGTTCTTTGGACTCAAAACGAAGTCAGGGTATCTAGAAATCAAGAATCTTTTTATGATATATTATGCTCATGGTCATCAAAGCCGTTTGCGGTTGTTAAAGACGGGGATTTCGCTGGATATGCCGTATTTTCTAATAATCTTGATACAATTGAAGAACTTTGCCTGAAAGATGAGAATGATTTTAAAGAGATAATACCCGCATCTGTAAATTTTACGGGGAATACAGTAAAATTCAGTGTGCAGCCCTATGAGCAGCAACGTTTAAACGTTCTGCAAAAAATTGCAGAACGAACTATCATTACCCATGACAGCATGTTTCAGATTTTTAACTTTCCCAAAGTTTTAGAGGCTTTGCTGCTACTACGCAAAAAATATATCCCTTTAAGTGACGGTAAAGTCACTCTTCAAATAGATGAAGACGAGCCTTTTACTATAATCGTCACTAGTGGAGATGTGCAGATAATCAGCTCAAATCTTATACCTGATATTAAACTCTCGGTTTTTGATGCAATGGGCATATTTTTTTCTCCAATCTGCAATTTTTATGACTTTGGCACAGATTTGAACAATCTACTTCATTCATGGTTCCCGTTGCCTCTGTTTTTTCCTAAGCAAGATGGCGTTTAAAAACAATACTCAAAACTTGCGCTATTGCTTTTTTTGCTGAAAATCAGTTTTTCACCGTCAAACAAATTAACGTTTGCCTCGCATGAAAGGCTTTCATATATTTCTCTTGTCATGTGTCCGCTGTCTGGTGCATAAAGACGGTGCGACACATTTTGTTTTATATGAACGGAAAGTATCAAATCATCGCGAGTGAGCGTAATCCCCGATCCATCTATCTCTTTTATTTTTACACCGTTGTAAGTCGCAAAGCGGTATTCCTTTTGGTCAAAAAGCAAACTTGCAATACAGCCGGTAAAATGGATACCGTATAATGGGATGGATGCAACTGAAACCATGAGCCCCCACCTGTCATCAGCATCTCCGGAACACTGAACCCAGAAATACTTTTTAGGAAAAGACCTTCCGAGGTCTTTTTCTATATAGCCAAAGCCGTTATCAAAAGAAATATTTTCTCCGTTTAACGAAAGGGATCCGTTTACTTTATGATGCATACTTATAACACCGTGGCGGCACTGCATTAACGGCAGATGAGCAAACGGACCCATTATATCCGATGGCAAAGGCGAAAGCTCTTCATACCTCAAATTGCCCTTTAGGGTTATTTCCTTGTCATTAATATCTGCACTAATACCTTTTTCAGAAAAAATGTTATTTCCTATCTTAACTTCAAGCTTATCTTTATCTGAAGAAAAAGAAGCAATAGGGTAGTCAACATTATACGATCCGTCAGCAGTTATGATCTGAATAAACGCCTTGCTAATGCCGTCTTTTTCAATATTCATTCCCGGTATAAGACAAACCGTATCTTCTTTATTCTGATTTTTGAAATACCAGCCCTCAAAGAATCTCTTTTTACCTTGCAACTGCTTCATCTTTTTCTTTCAATTCTATCGCAATACTGCTTTGAGCTGGATTATCAATCAGATTTCCCCGGTAATCGAACCTTGAGCCGTGACAGGGGCAGTCCCACGATTTTTCGTCCTTATTCCAGGACAGCTGGCAATGAAGATGCGGGCATTCTGTTGAAACGACGTATAGTTTTCCGTCGTCGTCACGATAAGCCCCTATCTTGCGGTCATTCAGCAAAACAATATCGCCTTCGCCGTTTTTTAAATGTGATACCTTTTCTGTTGGAACATAAAGCTTTTCCGCAATAAGTTTTGCTGCCGCCATGCCTGTGTCTGCAATAATCTGTCCCGCAGAAGATGGGGGGGCATTTCTCTTTGGGCTGAAAATTTCGCTGAACTGGCATTCCTGTTTCATTATTTTTGATGAAATGATCATTGCTGAAACCATCGAACTTGTCATGCCCCATTTTCCGTATCCGGAAGCTACATACATATTGGGAGTTTTAATACTGTAATTGCCGATATAAGGCACGTCGTCGGGCGTGATACAGTCCTGTGCGGACCAGTGGTAAACTTCTTCGGAACCCGGGTATATACTTCTAGCCTCTCCGCGAAGCCTTTCATAGCAGTCACCAGGATTTTGACCTGTTCTGTGTCCGGCACCCCCAAGCAGCAGATATTCATCATATTCCCTAAAAGAAAGGCCGTCATTGCTTTCGTCGACATACATCCCGTTTAACTGCTGTGTTCCTTTGATTGCTAAAACATATGAGCGCTCTTGATGCATCCGAACAAAATAATAACCGGGCATATTAATAAAGGGGAAGTGTGACGCAACCACTATATTATCTGCTGTAATATTGCCCCGATCGGTAAAAACAACGTTATCCTCGACTTTCAACGCTCGAGTACGCTCGTATATTTTTAGATCCTTAGCAATTGAATAAAGAAATTTCAGCGGATGAAACTGAGCCTGATCGTCAAAGCGCTCAGCCCCTGCAATAGAAAAGGGCAGCTCGATCCTATCTGCAAATGTTGCTTTTATCCCAAGCCTTGTGGCAGCTTCAACTTCTTCCTCAATTTTTTCCGGTTTATCTAATGTAAAAACATAAGCTGGAAGGCGCATAAAACCGCAGTCGATCTTATTTTGCTCGATTATTTCCGCATACTTCTTAATTGCTGTTTCATTTGCAACAGCATACTGGCGAGCTAGTTCTTCGCCGTATTTTGATATTAATTTATTATATATCAGCCTATGCTGAGATGTGATTTTTGCGGTCGTATTTTTCGTTACTCCGCCGCCAGTCTTATTAGATTCTACAATTACTACATTTTGTCCTTGCTGCGATAGAAGATACGCTGTTAATACACCCGAAAGCCCCGCGCCAATAACAACAGTATCTGCCTTTAAATCTCCGTGAAGTTCTTCGCGTTCAGGCGCAGAACTTGTTCCCTGCCATAAAGATATAATATCGTTTTCTGCCATTATCTCTCCATGCCGCCGCTTTTTGATCTAAGCGGTGCCGTTTCTTTCGGCGAACAGCAAGCCGAATTAGATGGAAAATAAATCATCCATGTATTAGCATGAACATAATAACAAATTCTATACATAAGGCTATTTACAAGAACATATGTTCTGTGATAAAATGATTTTAAGGGGTGATCGCGTGGATACTTTTGACAAGCTTCAAATACTTTCAAGCTCAGCAAAATACGATGTATCCTGCTCATCGAGCGGCGTTGACAGGGAAGGGATCCCCGGAGGGATCGGAAGTGCAGCGTCATGCGGAATCTGCCATAGCTTTGCCGCAGACGGCAGGTGCATTTCACTTTTAAAAGTTTTATACACTAATAACTGCGTTTATGACTGTAAGTATTGCGTCAACCGCAGATCAAACGACCTTCCGCGAGCAACCTTCACACCCAGAGAGCTTGCTGATCTTACAATCAATTTTTACCGCAGGAATTATATTGAAGGTCTGTTTTTAAGCTCTGCCGTTTTTAGAACCCCTGATTACACAAGCGAAAGACTAATCGAAACGCTTGCTATTCTAAGAAATGAATATAAGTTTGGCGGGTATATACATGTAAAAGCGATACCCGGAACCGACAGCCTGCTCATTGACCGTTTAGGGCATTTAGCTGACCGAATGAGCGTTAATATCGAGCTGCCGTCTCAGCACAGCCTTACACTATTGGCACCAGATAAAACAAAAGAATCGATACTGCGCCCAATGGGGCATATAAATACATCAATAACAGAAAACAAAACCGATATTGTAAAATACAAGCATTCACCGAAATTCGTTCCGGGCGGGCAGAGCACACAAATGATCATCGGTGCTACTCCTGAAACAGATCTTAATATAATAAAATTAAGCGAGGCTCTGTATAAGAAATACTCGCTAAAACGGGTGTATTACTCGGCTTACATGCCTGTACAACAGCATTCACTGCTTCCGTCTCTTGACACCAAGCCTCCCCTTATGCGGGAACACAGGCTTTATCAAGCGGACTGGCTGCTGCGTTTTTATCATTTTTCCGCAAGCGAGCTTCTCGACGCTAATCATCAAAACTTCAACCTGTTTATAGACCCAAAATGCAACTGGGCGCTTAACCATATGCAAGATTTCCCCGTCGAGATCAACAAAGCCCCTTATGAAGTTCTGCTTAGGGTGCCGGGAATCGGTGTAAGAAGCGCAAAACGAATTATGATGGCAAGACGAAGCGGAAAGATAAATTTTGAAGGCTTGAAAAAGATCGGCGCCACGCTGAAAAGAGCGCAGTATTTTATCACATGCGACGGGAAGATGATCCCTGGGCTTATTATTACACCTGAGGCCGCGATGCGCAGCCTTATCAGCGATACATGCCAAAGGATGGGCGTTCGAGATCTTGACCAGTTATCTCTTTTTGACAGCCCTCCCGTTACGAGAGAGGATGTGTTGACTTGTCTGACCGGGCAGATGTAGTTTATATTTATGACGGCAGTTTTGATGGCCTTTTATGTTGTATTTTTGAGAGTTTCAGTAAGCATGAAATTCCCGCCGATATTATTCCTATGGGCTCAGAGCAGTTTCAGCTTTTTGATACTAAGGAAATCGAAACTGACAGTGAAAAGGCAAAGCGGGTTTACCTCGGGATAAAAGAGAAGATTTCATCAGATGCACAAACACTTGCCAAATTGGGATTTCTGACATGTCTGCCTGATAAGGAGATGGTCATTTCCCGTTTTATTATAATGGGTTTTCGTATAGGCGGAAAGATAACCGGTATGCTCACGAATGATACTGTCAGCACATTAACAAAAGCAGTTAGGTTTTTGCTTAATGAAAGTCATTTGCTTAAAGGCTTTATCCGTTTCACTGAATACGGACAAGTCCTTGTTTCTGAAATTGAGCCTAAAAACGAAGTTCTTCCTGTTATAGCCGCGCATTTCAGCACCAGATTTTCCCGCGAAAAATTTATGATCTACGATAAAACCCATAAGCAGGCACTTGTTTATGAGCCCTGCTCTGCAAAAATATTTAATGTTGATGATTTCAGGCTTCCTGCCGCAGACGTTAAAGAAGACGAATGCAAACGAATGTGGAGAATGTTTTACGATACTATCGCAGTAGAGGGACGGACAAACCCAAAGTGCCGCATGTCCCATATGCCAAAGCGATACTGGGGAAATATGACTGAATTCGAAAATCGGATTACCGATCTGCCGGAATAATCTGTTTTCTGAATGTATTGGGCGGAATACCTTCCCGCTCTTTAAACTGGCGGATAAAATGATATGTATTTGTATAGCCTGACAGCTCCGCAACCTGCGCGACTGTCAGGCTGCTGTTTTGAAGAAGACTTTTTGCCCTGTTTAAACGGGCGCTGATAAGATCTTCTTTAGGCGATATATCATAAAACAATCTGTAAAGCACGGAAAAACGAGAACGACTGAGTGAAAGGCAGTCAGCCATTTTATCAATATCCCAATCCTTATCAGATTGCCTGTAAAGTTCAAGCCTAAACTTATTAAAACGGTCATGCATTTCATATAAGTAACGGCTGTTTAATCCCTTGTTTTCATTTGATAATTCTCTTGCAATACGTATTAGAAGGAGCTCAAGATGGGCGCTTACGCTTTCCTCCCACATAAAATCATGATTAATTATCTCAAAGTGGCAAACGGAGAGTTCCATCGTTATAAAATCCACTCTACTAAGCATAAATGTTTTATTGATCGGAATCCCCAGTGAAAAAAGTCTTTCAGGGTCTTTCGGGGTAAAATGAACCCAGTCATGCACAAGTTGGCAGTCCAGCGAGGAAAACCAGTGGGGCGTACCGGGCGGGAATAGTATACATGTATCAGCTTCAATAGGTTTTATTTCATGTTCCTGCAGCAATAAAACAGGTGATTTAAAATGGATTAATAAATAATCGTCAGTTCCATTTGGTCTGTCGAGGACAAAGCCCTTTTTTTCAGTGCCTCCCGGCATTAATCTGATTACATGATACTTAGTATCCATAGAAATCACCACCTGCTATATTTATAACATTATAAAACAAAATGTCAATCTTTCAGCAGAAAAACTCATTGATGAATATTTTATTGAATGTACAATACTTAAGGAAGCTGAATTTAAGCTAAACTAGCAGCTAATAAGCAGTATGGGAGTTTGATATGAATATACCTAGAGAAGAATATCCCCGTCCCCAGATGGTCAGAAAAGATTGGGTCAATCTAAACGGTTTATGGGAGTTTGAATTTGATTTCGGTAAAACTGGCAGAGAACGTCATCTCATTCATAAAGATAAGTTCGAACGTGAGATTCTTGTTCCATTCTGTCCCGAAAGCAAACTATCGGGTATAGAGTACACTGACTTTATGAACTCAGTCTGGTACCGACGCACTTTTTCCGTGCCGCAGGAATGGAGAAAAAACCGTATTTTGATTCACTTTGAAGCTGTAGATTACGACTGCGAAGTATGGATAAACGGGACATCAGCAGGAAGGCACAAGGGCGGATATACTCCATTTACATTTGATATATCAGCGCTTGTAACAGATGGTGAAAACACACTAACAGTCTGCGTAGAGGATGACAACAGAACTGGTCTTCAGCCCAGCGGCAAACAAAGCAATCATTATAATTCCAAAGGCTGCCTATACACAAGAGTTACGGGCATCTGGCAAACTGTCTGGCTTGAATCTGTGCCCGAAACTCACATAAAATCATATAAGATCACACCTGACATCGATAACGGATGTGTACACATTTCCATGTATTTATCGAGCTCATACCAGAAAAAACATATAGCGGCAAAAGCCTATTATGAGGGAAAGGAAGTCGGTCATACTACTGCAACCTCAAACGGTTCTTCTGCAAACTTTACACTTAAACTATCTGAACTTCATATCTGGCAGCCGCTTGATCCAAAACTATACGATATTGAACTAACACTTTCATCTGATGGCAAAGAGGATAAAATTACCGGATATTTCGGCATGCGCACTATCGAAATTGCAGGTAACTGCGTATTAATAAACGGAAAACCCGTTTTTCAGCGGCTGGTTCTTGATCAGGGATACTATCCGGGCGGTATCTATACTGCGCCTTCCGACGAGGCGCTGAGGCGCGATATCGAACTTTCTTTAGCTTTAGGTTTTAACGGGGCACGGCTTCATCAAAAGGTGTTTGAGCGCCGTTTTTTATACTGGGCTGATAAGCTCGGATATATCGTCTGGGGAGAATACGGAAACTGGGGCTTTGATCACACCAAAGCAAGCGCCTTAGGCATATTTATGCCAGAGTGGCTCGAAGCGGTTGAACGGGATTATAACAGCCCTGCTCTTATCGGTTGGTGCCCGTTTAACGAAACATGGGATGTTAACGGCAGCAGGCAGAATAATGCACTTCTTAAAGATATCTATCTTTTAACAAAAGCGGTAGACAAAACACGGCCTGTTATAGATACCAGCGGCAATTTTCATGTTATTACCGATATTTATGATATCCATACTTACGAACAGGATGTGGATAAATTCAGAGAAAACTTTTCCGTTATGTCTGATAACGAACATGTTTATGATAATCACAAAGACCGCCAGACTTATATGGGACAGCCGTATTTTGTAAGCGAATACGGAGGAATCTGGTGGAATTCAAAAGACGAGAAGGGCTGGGGCTATGGCACGAGACCCGAAAGTATAGAAGAATTTGCTGAACGTTTTGAAGGAATGGCAGATATACTGCTTACAAACCCCCGTATTTTCGCTCTCTGTTATACACAGCTTTACGACGTAGAGCAGGAGGTAAACGGACTTTACTATTACGATAGAACGCCAAAATTTCCACCAGGAACTATGCAAAGATTTAAAAAAGCATTGCAGCAAACTGCTTCTATTGAACAAAATAGTGTAGCTGGTTTTTGATTCGACGCCCTGACTTGTAACCGAGAAAATCGCTAGCTAAATAAAATGAAAGAAATAATATGCAATGTGCTAAAGCCATTTGAATGCTGCTTATTTACCAAATAAAAAACAATGCAAGGCAAAATACGATCGTCAGCGGAATTATAAAAATAATTGCTTGCTTCTTTTTTTGTTTATTTGAAAAACACCAAAAAAGTATAAACGAGAAAACAAAATTGAAGATCGTCTGAAACAAGTACCTATGCTTAGCTATAACTTGCTTCATTAATAACTCTATCCCTTCCGTAAGCATTACACTAATCGGCAGTGCAAAAATAAAAGACGAAAACCACCCATCCTTTTTTGCATACCAAACAAGTAATCCTAAAAAACCGCAAACAAAGGATATTATAATCCACATTACAGCAAGATCAGTATAATCACGAACAAAATCTGTATAACCACTGTAATAACTGACAATACCCTTAAAAACATAAAACGCTATGCTCATAGAACACAAATATATAAATGTGTTAAAACCTGCCGTTTTCATTTTATCGCTTAGATATACGATGACCGATGTAGTAAAAGCCCAAAAGCCAAGTGAGCCGCTAAACGAGCTAAAAGTCCAGATATTTTTACATGGAAAAAAATCTAAAAGCACAGTAAGCAATCCTGCTGCTAATCCCAATATTAATACGAAAAGGTAGCTCTTTGGTTTGTCATTCAATCTGTACAATATTTTATCCTCTTTCTTTCTATTTAACGCACCCAAAAATAAATCAAATATAACTGGAAATTACGAGACAAAAGTATGATACAAAAGTCTTAAAATAATTATATCATAAGTTTCACACGAAAAAGAAAAAAGCATTAAGAAAGTCAAACCGCTAACCAAAAATGCGAAGGCCACTCATTTTTTAGGCAAAACACCATCTGAGGCTTAGGACTAAAGTATAAAAAGATAGGAGGCACAGAAAAACCGTGTCTCCTATCTTTTTATTTCATTAATGTAACCATAACAGCCTTTTGTATATGAAGCCTGTTTTCAGCTTCTTCGAATATTTCGTTTGAATGTGCTTCGAAAACAGCTTCAGTTATTTCTTCTCCGCGATGAGCCGGCAGGCAATGCTGAACCATAACATCAGGCTTTGCAAACTTCAGCAGCTCTTCACTTATCTGATATCCGTTAAATGCTACCCGGCGTTTTGCAGCCTCACCTTCCTGACCCATGCTCGCCCAAACATCTGTAAATACAACGTCTGCATCCTTTACTGCCTCTTTAATATCATGAGTCAAGTTAAAATCTTTTTGTTTTGATGCGTAATCCAAAACGATTTTATCCGGTTCATACGCTTCGGGCGTTGCGACAGACACCGCCATCCCAGTTTTCAAACCGCCTACTATAAGCGAGTTTGCCATGTTATTTCCATCACCGATATAAGCCATCTTCAAGCCTTCAAGCTTGCCCTTGAATTCCCTTATCGTCATTAAATCTGCAAGCACCTGACATGGATGACAAAAATCAGTTAGCCCGTTTATTATAGGAATCGATCCAAAGTTTGCAAGATCTTCGACCTCTTTTTGGGCAAATGTCCTTATCATTATTCCGTCAAGGTAACGTGACAGCACCCGTGCGGTATCCTGAACAGGTTCTCCTCTTCCAATCTGCAGATCATTTGATGATAAAAACAGGGCATAACCGCCAAGCTGATACATCCCTGTTTCAAAGGAAACTCGTGTCCTGGTCGATGATTTTTGAAAGATCATGCCTAGCGTTTTGCCTTTGAGTATTGGATGCGGTATTCCTTGTTTACGGTCAGACTTAAGTTTATCCGCAAGATCTAATAGATCATATATTTCTTCACTTGAAAGATCCAGCATTTTCAGTAAGTGTTTCATTAATCTTCTTCCTCCAGTACATTGATAAGTATGCCAAGTCCCCGGTTAAGTTCATCATACGAGATTACAAGCGGGGGAAGGAGACGAACAACATTTCCTTTTGCAGTCAGCACTACAAGCCCCTTTTCAAGGCATTTCTTCACGACCACTTTAGCGTCCTTCTTGGAAAGCTTTATCCCTACCATCAGCCCCCAGCCCTTAACAGCTTCAACTGACGGGATATTTGCTTTGCTGAGTTTCGCTTTTATATAATCTCCTTTTTCAGTGACAGCGGCAAGAAAAGCCTGTTTTGTAATTGTATCCATTACAACGTTGGCTGCGGCACAAGATACAGGATTGCCGCCGAAAGTTGAGCCGTGGTCTCCCGGTCTCAATACATCTTTCAGCTTTTCATTGCACATGCAAGCTCCAATAGGAAGTCCTCCGCCAAGTCCCTTAGCCATTGTAACAATATCAGGCGTTCCATCGAAATGCTGATATCCGAACAGCTTACCCGTCCTGCCGATACCCGTTTGAACTTCATCGAAAATCACAAGAATATCATGCTTTGCAGCAATTTTATAAATCTCGCTCACAAATTCAGCTGCAAGAGGAATAACACCGCCCTCACCCTGAATAGCTTCAAGCATGATTGCGCAAACGCTGTCATCAACAGCTGCGGTCAGGCTTTCTGCATCGTTTGCTACTGCATTTCGGAAACTACCTGTGAAAGGGAAAAAGTATTTATGGAAATCATCCTGCCCTGTCGCAGAAAGCGTTGTAACTGTTCTGCCATGAAAGGATTGAACAAGCGTTATTATTGTATTTCTGTCTTTTCCATATTTGTCGAAACTGTATTTACGGGCAAGTTTGATTGCACACTCATTTGCTTCAGCGCCTGAGTTCCCGAAAAACACCCTTGCAAATCCTGTATTTGAGCATAACTTCCGCGCAACTTCAACCATAGGTTTAGTGTAGAAAAGGTTTGAAACATGGCATAAAACCGATGCCTGATTACCCACAGCTTCAGCAATTGCCGCATTTCCGTATCCCAAACTTGAAACACCGATACCGCTGGAAAAATCTATATATTTCTTTCCGGTATCATCTGTAAGCGTAGCACCTTCGCCAGACACAAACAGCGCATCATATCTGCCGTAAGTGTTCATTATATACTTTTTATCGTTATCTTTAATCTTGTCTATCATAACGCCCTCACAATCAATAAAACATTGTGCCGATGCCTTCATCGGTCAAAAGCTCGATAAGTATGGAATGGGGGATACGTCCGTCAATGATATGGGCGCGTTTGACGCCGCCTTTTACGGCGTCTCCGCAGCATTTGATTTTGGGAATCATTCCGCCGCTGATAATGCCGTCGTCAATCAGTTTGTCTATTTCATCGACTTTTATCGTTGTGATAAGACTTTCCTCATCCTTAGGGTCACGTAATACTCCTTTAATATCAGTTAGGAGTATCAGTTTTTCGGCATTAAGTGCCACTGCAATTTTTGCGGCTGCAGTGTCGGCGTTTATATTGTAAACTTCGCCGTCTTTTCCGCGGGCAACCGTCGAAATAACAGGAACAGCATTGTCGTTAATTATATCATGTATAAGTGATGCATTTACAGCAGTTATTTCGCCGACATAACCATAATCTACGTTATCTCCGCATAATTTTTCCGCTTCCAGCATTCCGCCATCCAGGCCGCAAAGCCCTACCGCGCGGCCGCCCTGCGCATGTATCAGCGAAACCAGATCTTTATTGACCTTGCCGCACAAAACCATCTGAACAATATCCATTGTTTCAGAGTCTGTATATCTAAGTCCGTTGACAAACTTTGACTGCTTTCCGATCTTTTCAAGCATTTCGTTTATTTCCGGGCCGCCGCCGTGCACGAGGACAACATTGATTCCAACCAGCGGCAACAAAACTATGTCAGTCATAACTGCCTGCTTTAAAACTTCACTTGTCATCGCATTGCCGCCGTATTTTATTACAACTGTTTTCTTATTATATTCCTGGATATACGGAAGAGCCTGTGCTAATATATGCGCACGTTCAAAATTGCTGACACTCATATCTGCCTCCTGTAATATAGCAACCATTAGGTCCTGTAATCGCCGTTTATTTTGACATAGTCGTAAGTAAGATCACAGCCCCATGCTGTCGCGCTGGATTCTCCGTTATTTAAACATACATCTATTATAACGACATCTTCAGATAAAATAATCTTTGCCTTTTCCTCAGAAAACGCAACGCCGTGGCCTCCTCTGCAAACCGGAATAGTTCCTGCGTCAGAGACAAAATCGACATCGATCTTTTCAACATTAAGTGGCACGCCTGCATAGCCCAAAGCACAAAGCACACGCCCCCAGTTTGCGTCGGCGCCGAACATCGCCGTTTTAACAAGCGGAGATTTTATCACGGATTTTGCGCAAACCTTTGCTGTATTTATATCAGGCGCATCTTTCACATTACACTCAATGAGTTTTGTAGCACCTTCGCCGTCACTGGCGACTTTCATTGCAAGATTTTTACAAGCAAACAATAGATTATTTTTAAATGCCTTATACTCAGAACTACTTACATCAGTTATTCTTGTATTGCCAGCAAGGCCGGATGCCATAACGCTTACCATATCATTCGTGCTGGTGTCCCCGTCAACGCTGACCATATTAAATGTATCTGCTATACATTCTGATAAAGCCTTTTGAAGTATTTCACCGTCAATATTTGCGTCAGTAGTAAGAAAGCTAAGCATTGTAGCCATGTTGGGGCATATCATGCCCGACCCTTTGGCTATGCCCCCGATTCTAACTTCCTTATCTCCTATTAAAAAGGAAATGGCCACCTTTTTAACTATCGTATCGGTGGTCATTATAGCGTGAGCGGCGCTGTTGCTCGCTGTGCTTCCTGCGTCAAGACAATCCTTTGCCTCCGGCAGGCCCGAAATTATTGCGTTTATATTAAGGGATGGCCCTATTACCCCTGTTGATGCAACAATAATATCATCTTTTGAAATTCCAAGTGTTTTGGCGGTTTCCTCTGCCATTATGGTTGCTTTTTCAATGCCGTCTGGGGCACATGTGTTTGCAATTCCGCTGTTGCATACTATCGCCTGTGCCTTATGATTTTTTAAGGTATCCTGTGTTACGGCAATCGGTGCTCCCTTAACAAGATTCGTCGTATAAACGGCAGCGGCGTCACAAAGCACGTCGGAAACAATCAGTGCAAGATCCTTTTTGGTTTTATTCTTGCGCAGACCGCAATGCACACCAGATGCTTTAAACCCTTTTGGAGCAGTCACCCCGCCCGAAATCTTTTTCATGTCCAAAACCTCACATACTATATTATAATCCAGTGTCCTCAGCAAGTCCGAGGGCGATATTCATACACTGCACCGCAGCACCCGAAGCCCCTTTTCCTAAGTTATCAAACCTCGAACAGAGAAGTATTCTTTCATCGTTACCGCATATGAAAAGCTGCATGTTGTTCGTACCAATAAGCGTATTGGCTTCCAAAAATCCATCCGTCAGAACATCTGATCCCATTGTTTCTACTACTTTGAGGAATCTAGTATCACTATAATACTCTTTGTAAAAGTTATGAAGTTCTGTCAGTGACATTTTCTTTTTCATTAACCTAGAGTAAATCGGGACGCTTACAGCCATGCCCGCATAATAATCGCAAATTAAAGGGGAAAATAGGGGAGGATTTTCAAGACCGCATACCGCAGTCATCTCGGGAAGATGCTTATGGGTTTGGCCGAGTGCATACTGGCGCGGGCTGTCGAAAGATGGAGAACGCTCTGGGTCCTGATATTTTACAATCATTTTTTTGCCAGCCCCGCTGTATCCCGAAACCGAAAAACTTGAAAGCGGATAAGATGGTTCGATAAGCCCTTCTTTAACAAGCGGATAGACCAGCGATATGAAGCCACTGGCATGGCAGCCCGGCACTGCAATTCGTTTCGAGTTTTTGATTTTTTCCCGAAACTTAACAGAAAGCTCCGGAAAACCATATGCAAATTCCGGTGACGTACGGTGAGCAGTGGAAGCGTCTATTATAATAGTGTCAAGATTATTGCACAGTGACACAGATTCACGCGCTGCATCATCCGGAAGGCATAAAAACGTCACATCGGATTCATTTATACATTTTGAACGGGCGGCAGGATCTTTCCTAAGACTTTCATCAATTGAAATCATCTCTATGTCTGATCTTTTTGCAAGCCGGTCTTCAATCTGAAGACCTGTTGTGCCTTCACGCCCGTCAATAAATATCTTTTTCATTTTTATTCTCCAAGAAACTGCTTAATACTGCTGATTTGTTTTTGAACAGCCTCCGGCGCCGGACCTCCGTCAACCTTTCGTCCATTAACACAGGTGCGGAGCGCAATAGCGTCATAAACCGTATGATCGAATTTTCCGCAGATCGAAAGAAAATCTTTTAAGGTAAGAGTTTCGATATACTCATCATTTTGAATGCAGTAATTTACGATCTCACCCACAACCTTATATGCGTCACGGAAAGGCATTCCCTTTCTGACAAGATAATCAGCGCAGTCTGTCGCATTGATAAAGCCGCCGGAACATGCCTTTTTCATATTCTGAGGTTTGAGGCGGGTTGTTTCAAACATTGGAGTAAATACCGATAAGCACATTTTTACGGTATCAACTGCGTCGAAAATAGCCTCTTTATCCTCCTGCATATCCTTGTTATAGGCAAGAGGCAGCCCCTTCATCATAGTAAGAAGTGTCATAAGGGTTCCATATACACGTCCTGTTTTACCGCGTACAAGTTCTGCAACGTCGGGGTTTTTCTTCTGTGGCATTATTGATGACCCGGTAGAGTAAGCGTCGTCAAGCTCAATAAAACCAAATTCCGATGAGCACCACAGTATAACCTCCTCCGAAAAACGGGAAAGGTGCATCATTATAATTGAAAGCGCCGAGGCAACCTCTATAACGAAATCACGGTCTGAAACCGAATCAAGACTATTTTCGGTAATGCGCGCAAAGCCAAGCAGTTCTGCTGTCCTTTGCCTTTTGATAGGATAAGTAGTAGTTGCAAGGGCGCCTGCGCCTAGAGGCATTTCATCCATCCTATCGTATGCGTCGGATAGTCTGCCAATATCTCTTTTAAACATGTTTGCATATGCCATCAGATGATGCGCATATGTTATTGGCTGCGCTCTTTGAAGATGCGTATATCCCGGCATTATTGTTTCAATATTGTCTTCCGCTTTTTTGACAAGAGCTTCAATCAGTTTTCTAATATGCTCGATAACTTCTTTAGTTTCCTTTTTCATATAGATACGCATATCTAGGGCAACCTGGTCGTTACGTGAACGAGCCGTATGAAGCTTTTTGCCAGTGTCCCCGATACGCTGCGTAAGCAGCGTTTCGATATTCATATGTATATCTTCAGCGTCAACAGTGAACTCAACTTTTCCGCTTTCGATATCAGCTAATATTCCTTTAAGTCCCTCAATAATCTGCGCTGACTCATCCGGTGTAATAATTCCGCATTCTCCAAGCATGGTTGCATGAGCAATGCTTCCGGAAATATCTTCCCTGTACAGCCGCGCGTCAAAGCTTATGGATGAATTAAAATCATTGACCTGTTTATCGGTATCCTTCTGGAACCGTCCTGCCCATAGCTTCATACGCCGTTCCTCCTAAAAATTATTTGCCTTGTTTTGCGTCCAGCATTGCCTTAACTTTGATCGGAAGTCCAAATAGATTTATAAATCCTGCAGAATCCTTCTGGTCATAAACATCGTCTTCTCCGAAGGTTGCAATATCTTCGTCGTACAGTGAATAAGGCGAGGTAACGGAAGCTGTAATGATATTGCCCTTATAGAGCTTGAGTTTGACATCACCTGTTACGGTTTCCTGTGTTTTGTCAACAAAAGCGGAAAGCGCTTCACGAACAGGAGTATACCACTGACCAAAATATACGAGATCGGCGAATTTACCGGACAAAGCCTGTTTTAAGTGCATTGTGTCCCTGTCAAGGCAGAGCGTTTCAAGAACTTCATGCGCCTTATAAAGGATAGTTCCGCCTGGAGTTTCATAAACGCCTCTGGATTTCATGCCAACCAGACGATTTTCAACCATATCTATTATTCCGATTCCGTTTTTTCCGCCAAGCTCGTTAAGCTTGCTTATAAGAGAAACGCCGTCAGTCTTCACTCCGTCAATTGCGACTGGAACGCCTTTTTCAAAAGTAATAGTAACATATTCAGCCTTATCGGGAGCTTTTTCCGGTGAAACACCAAGTTCAAGTATTATATCGAGCTGCGGCTCGTTCGCAGGATCTTCAAGATCAAGGCCCTCATGGGATAGATGCCATAGGTTTTTATCCTTAGAGTAATTAGTCTCACGTGTTATTGCAATAGGTATATTCCTGGCTTCAGCATAATCAATTTCTTCGTCTCTTGATTTTAGATCCCATATACGCCAGGGAGCAATAATAGGCATGTTAGGGGCGAATGCTTTTATTGTAAGCTCAAAACGAACCTGATCGTTTCCTTTTCCGGTACAGCCATGGGCGATTGCGTCAGCGCCTTCCGCTTTTGCGATTTCCACTATTCTTTTCGCAATTATCGGACGTGCAAAAGACGTTCCAAGAAGATACTGTCCCTCGTATTTAGCACCGGCTTTAACAGTGGGGAATATAAAATCTTCAACGAAATCTTTTGTCAGATCCTCTATATAAAGCTTAGAAGCACCCGTTTTTATAGCCTTCTCCTCAAGACCCGATAACTCAGCGCCCTGACCCACATCAGCGGCAACGGCTATAACTTCACAGCCATAATTCTCTTTCAGCCACGGAATTATTATAGATGTATCAAGACCGCCGGAATAGGCAAGCACTACTTTTTTAAAAGACTTCATTTAACTTTCTCCTTCGCATATTTTATATTAATAATTATACGTTTATATGTTTAAAAATGCAATATAAAATGTATATTTTTATTAAAATTATATATTTATACAGTTTTGATATTCGCACAAAACATTTTTTATGCAGTTTAACACAATATGTTTTAATTTGCAATCTATTTGATGTATAATATCGAAAGTACAAAAAGGAAAAAAGAGGACACTATATGAACAGCAAAGTCGTGAAAAAAGTAAAACGCGTCAAAAACAGCAGAACCGCGAGACAATTCTCAAGATACATAGTTATCGGATGTTCCGCCGCTGCAATTGAATATCTGTCTTTTCTGGCTTTATTAGGTCTAAAAATTGAAAAGCTTATATCCAATCCTCTTGCTATGGCAATCGGGGCTTTTTACTCTTTTACTATGAATCGGCATTTTAATTTTAAGTCAAATAAGAATGCCATAAGGCAGCTTGTGCGCTATACTGTGCTTTTTTGTTTCAATACGCTTCTGTCAGACGTTTTATTGAGCTTTATAACCGATCATCTGTTACTGCTTCCGGCAGCGTATGCAAAGATACCTGTTATGGTCATAATTGCAATGTGGAATTTTGTAATGTGTAAGTTTGTAGTGTATCGATAATTAATAATGTATTCCTTAAATAAGTAAGTTAAAACATTAAGGCTGGTGCATTGTATGAGAAAACGTTCCGAAATAATTAATAAAATAATAATAAATATTCAAAATGCCGCCATTACACTTATTGTCTTTTCCGGAATTAGTAATATAGTGCTCTCACTTCCATATAAATTCAAAATGGTAAAAACTATTGGAAAATATTATAGAATCCTAAATCCCGAATACATTTCTATTCATCGAACTTTTTCAACGCTTGCCGGATTCATCCTTCTTTTAATAAGCTTCAGACTTTATAAACGAATGCGTATGGCATGGGTTTTAGCTCTATGTATCCTTCCTGTATCTCTTATACTTCATGTTTTGCGGTTCCATAATTACATTAATATTTTTACGTTTTCTGAAAGTTTGATCATTATCGTCCTGTCTTTAAGTTATAAAGATTTTCATAGAGCTTCAAGTCCTCTCAGATTAAAAGCAGGAATTACTATTGCCTCAATTTCTGTTTTTTTAGTGCTGCTTAACACTGCGGTCGGATTATTCATATTAAAAAACGAATTTAAACATATTTACAGTTTTGCCGATGGAATAATACGCTCCATTCAGCTGCTCTTCTTTATGGATATATCGATGATAGAGCCTAAGACGAGAACGGCAGTCTTATTTTGCAAATCTGCTATCATTTTAAATTGGGTTTGTATTATAACTGCAATTATATTGATTTTAAAACCTCTCGTATATCAGCCAATAGTTTCAAGGATGGGTAGGGAACGGGTTCATGATTTACTTAGGTCGTATGGCTTCAACCCAATATCATATGTCGCTCTCGAGGAGGATAAACTTTACTTCTTCGGTTCTTCCGTTAACGGCGTAATAGCATATACACTTGCAGCAGGAGTTGCCGTCTGTGCGGGTGATCCCATTTGTAAAATTGAAGACGCTATAATTCTATTAAGCGAGTTTATTACATTCTGCAGACAAAATGATCTTGATATTTGTTTTTGCCAGGTTTCCGACAAATTGCTTCACATATATAAAGAGATGGGATTTGGAATAACCAAATATGGCGAGGAGGCAATGTTCGAACTAAGTACGTATAGCACCGCCGGCGGGGCAGCTGCAAAAACCAGGCAGGCAGTTAATAAAGCCAATAGGCTTGGAATAAATGTCTATGAATATGATAAATCCAAGGACACTAACAGAACTTTGGAAAAAGAAATTATGGATGTATCCCATGAATGGCTTCATGGCAAAAAAAGCAGTGAGCTGTCTTTTATGCTTGGAAGTGTTTCATTTGAGAATCCTGAAGGAAGACGCTATTTTTATGCTACAGATGCATCAGGCGTTATACAGGGCTTTGTTGTATTTGTCCCATTTGCCGGTGGAAGTGGATATTATGCTGACGTAACACGGCGCAGACTGGAAGCCCCTATTGGAGTTATGGAAAAAATCATCATTTCTGCCTTTGAAACGATGAAAGGCGATGGAGTTGAGTGGGGAAGTCTCGGACTCGCTCCTCTTGCAAATGTAAGAGAAAGTGATCCTAAAAAAACAGTCGGCCTTGTTTTGGAGTTTATTTATGAACATTTGAATAACTTCTATGGTTTTAAAACTCTTTATCAATATAAGAAAAAATACGCCCCGACGCATTGGCAGCCTAGATATCTAAGCTATTACCCTAAGTCTTTCACTCCTAAAATCGCTTACTCTATAATAAAAGCTCAAAATCCTAAAGGCGTTAAAGATTATCTGCTTACACAAATAAAACAGATTTTTGCTGGCAAAAAATAAAAAGCCACATAAGATATATAGAATAGGTTTGCAATATCGGGGGAGGATTGCACATGAAAAAGCATATTCCTAATCTTTCAATTAAGGACTGGAGAAAGATTGCAGGTATTATTCTTTTGATCACACTGGTATTATCGATTATTTACTCAATTGTTCAAATAATTATTTCTCCGTCAGCGCTCTCAGATGCAGACTCATATAAAAAGATAAAAAGCGATTATGTTTTAATGCTTTTTCAGTGTATTTTAGGCGTAGTAGTGATGGCTGTTCCGACAATAGTTGAAAAGAAATGGTCAATCGGAATCCCTAATTATATGTACATATTGTATTTTGTGTTTTTATTCTGTGCAATTTATCTCGGGGAGGTAAGAGAATTTTACTATCTTGTGCCTCAATGGGATAACATCCTGCACGCATTCAGCGGTGCTATGCTTGGGGCGCTTGGATTCACACTTGTGAGTATTTTAAACGATGCCGAAAGAGTAAAAATACAGTTGAGCCCGTTTTTTGTCGCTCTTTTTGCATTCTGTTTTGCCCTTGCAGCAGGGGCGGTTTGGGAGATATACGAATATACATTTGACGGTTTATTATCGGTAAATATGCAAAAATATGCTTTGGAAAACGGCACACAGCTTGTCGGTCGCGCCGCGCTTGCGGACACAATGACCGACTTGATAGTAGACGCTTCCAGTTCTTTAATCATATCCGTTCTAGGATTTTTCTCAATAAGAAAAAATAACGGTCATACAGAACAGTCAAAAGAAATAAAGGAATTAGAACAGAAATTCTTAAAGCTTCATTAATCAATATTCCTTGCATATTCCAAAATACTGTTGATATTTTCCCTTTTAGTATAATCTATAGGCTTATTAAAAATGGCAAGCATTCCTTTTTCATCTGCAGTTAAATTCTCTTTTTTCTTCATTCTAATTTTGGCTTTTAGCATTAGCATAAGTATTTTATCAGATAGAGGAAGCGCTTTAAAATTAAACCCGCCTCTTAGATAATAAAGTTTTATTACTTTAAGTTCTTCTCCAGTAAAGTTTTTATATTTAATTTCGCTTAATGCTTCATCTTTTAATGGTGAAACTCCCGTTGCAAAAACAATTAATTTTTTACCTTTTAACTTTTCAAAGTTATCGGTTATTACTTTAATGCCGTTTATCCCTACTGCATGCAGGCTGCCGCCAAATATTATAACGTCATACTCACATAAAAATTCCGCATCGATTTTCGAGGCTTCTCTAATGTCTGCAGATAACTCCTCAGCAATCCAGCCTGCGTATTTTTGGGTATATCCAGTTTTTGATTTGTAAATTACTATAGTTTTCATAATTTCACTCATCTTAATATAGACTTTTTAAGTATTTTTATTATACATTTAAATTAAGGTTGATTCAATAAATTAAACATTTTTATTATAAAAGCCCCCTTTATTAAGCTTTGACTAGCCAAATAAAGAGGGCTTTAAAATTATTTATTAATATCGTACATAATTTAATGGATTTACAGGTGTACTTTCTGAATTAGCAATACAATTTCCACTTGAGGATCTTATTCGAACTTCAAAATGAGTGTGAGCGCCGGTCGACTCTCCTGAATTACCCATATAGCCAATTGTCTGTCCGATTCCAACCACAGAGCCTACACTTACCGACGGAGTAGTTTTAAGGTGAGCGTATCTTGTCTGTATATATTGTCCATTGTAATATGAATTGATATAGACAACGTAACCATAACCGTTGAGCGCCCCTGAGTATACCACCGTTCCACCGTAAGCTGCAACAACTGTATCGCCGGTTACACCCGGAACAGACGAGCCGATGTCAATGCCAAGATGACTACCGCTAACAAAATATTGATTTATCCTTGAACTTGCAGGAACAGGCCATGCCATTACTGCACGAAGATACTGAGAACTCACATAACCCACATTAGTTCCATTGTAAAGTATTCTGCTCCAACCGCTTCCGGAGGAAAGAGTGATAACTGTTCTCCCCGAGGGAAGCTGTGCTGTAACGGGGTAGGATGCTCCCGCGCCAGATCTTACATTAAGATATCCGGATGATAAGCCTACCGAAGCTGTAGTCCCTGATACTTTAGTAATAAAGTCTGCGGAAACATACCCATAACTGCCTCCAGCATACTCAACTTTCCACCAGTTTCCCGTCTTAGAAATCAGCGTTACATAAGAACCCTTCGCAAGCTTTGCGACAATAGCCGAGCTTGAACTTGCCGAAGACCGAACATTTAAAGAACCGTAACCAATATTAACGATTCCGGCGGCTGACGTTGCAGTGGCAGCATGTACCTCCGCTGAAAAATTTGCAACAGATAAAATTATGGCAAATACCAAGAGTATTGCCGAAAGTTTTGAGAATAATCTTTTCATTTCCCTATACCTCCTGATTCTACTTCTTTTGTATCCCCCTGCTAACAGGTTACCTTAAATAACACATCAAAGTCAAATGTAAGTTGTACCATGGATATAGAGTGAAAAAATGGAGGGGTTCACCTCCATTTAGATATTTAATAAAACTTTTTCCTGGGCTTTAAACTGGGTTTGGTACAGTTTCGTATAAAGACCGCCTAACCTTAAAAGTTCCTCATGGGTTCCAGTTTCCTTAATGCTCCCATCTTCTATAACGATTATGTGATCGGCAGACAGAACAGTTGAAAGCCTATGTGCAATTACCAACCCCGTTCTTCCTTTGAGCAAAGGCACCATAGCTTTTTGAATGTAATCCTCGGATACTGAATCAAGTGATGAGGTAGCTTCATCAAGCACAATGATTTTGGGGTCCTTTAATATCACTCTTGCTATAGAAATACGCTGTTTTTCTCCTCCTGATAATTTTATCCCCCTGTTACCGACAACAGTGTCATACCCCTGGGGCAATGACATAATAAAATCATGTATATACGCTGATTTACATGCCGATATGATCTCATCATCTGTCGCATTCTTCCGACTGTAAAGCAGATTATCCTTGATTGTAGAGTTAAAAAGATACGGCTCCTGCATAACTATCCCGACTTGCTTGCGCAGGGATTCAATCGTAACATTTCGAATATCTATACCGTCAATAGTTATCACGCCGTTTGTAACATCATAAAGTCTTGGAATCAAATTAGTTATCGTCGTTTTCCCGGCGCCGCTTGGCCCAACAAGCGCCGTTACTGTGCCGGGCTCTGCCGTAAAGCTAATATTGTTCAATGCATCTTTGGAATTATTGTAAGAAAAATATACATTTTCGAATTTTATCTCTCCTGCCGTAATGGATAGAGCTTCTGCATCAGGCTTATCCACTATCTCCTGATCCTTGTCTAAATAATCAAAAATCCTCCCGAACAATGCAAACGATCTTGTGACATCTATATGTATATTTGAAATCTGGGTCACAGGGTTATATAACTTGCTAAGCAAAGCCACAAACGCCACAATTCCGCCTATCGTGAGCTCGCCGTGAACAAGCAGCAACCCGCCAAAAAAATAGATAAGCATCGGTCCAATAGTCATGAAAATCTGTATAGTCATGATAAACCATCTGCCTGCCAATGATTCTTTGATCTGAAGTCTAATCACATCATCATTGACCTTTTCAAAATGAGCGCTTTCATCTTTTTCTTTAGTAAATATCTTCATTAAAATCGATCCGCTGATTCCAAGTGTCTCTTGAATGATCTGGTTTAGCTCAGCAAGTCTTTCCTGACTTTTAAGCGCAATTTTCCAGCGCGTTTTCCCGACTTTCCTTGTTGGCAAAATGAATAGAGGAAGCGTGATCATTCCGATAATTGCAAGCTTCCAGTTCATATATATAAGCGTTGCGGCTGTTGTAATAAGCACAAATATACTGTTCATTGCATTTACAACCGTAGTGTTGAATATTTCCTGAATACCATCAATATCACTTGTCATATGAGTTATTATTTCACCGGGTTTTGCAGAAGAAAAAAAGCTAAGGGGCATGTACTGCAGATGCACATACATTTCATTTTTTATATTATATATAATATGTTTTGATATCCATGTGTTAAGGTAAGTCTGACCAACCTGAATAAGGCTGATAACAACAGTGGTGGATATTGAAATAAGAACTAGAACCCCCAGCAGTTTGATATTTTTTTGAGGCAGAGCTGTATCTACGATGCTCCGAAGAAGGAGAGGGGGGATCAGACCCAAAATTGAAGTTGATAATATCGCCAAAACAGCAACTGCCAGCTGTTTTATGTATGGACGAAAATACTTTAAAACTCTGATAAACAGAGCTTTAGAAAGTTTCGGATAACTTTGTGTGTCATCTATATACCTGACCCTTCCAATTCCGTATGGCATATGATTCATCCTTTCATTCAACTTATCCTTTGGTGTTATTTGCAGCTATTAGCCATTGAACATTCTTCCCTTGCACTAAGGCTTTCAATTAGTTTTTCAGTAAGAATCAGCATCTGTTTCATTTCTGGCTCAGTTAATCCCTTAAACATAGAGTTTATAAGAATTTCCCCAGTCTGCTCTGATTCCTGCGCTGCCTTAATGCCCTGATCAGTCAAAAAAATATGCATGACACGTTGGTCATCATCATCCTGTTTGCGCTCAACCAAGCCACGTTTTTCGAGCTTAGCAAGCATTTCAGTCATAGACGATGCTCTGACATCCATCTGCCATGCAAGATCACGCTGTATAACTCCGTTGTTTTGTTCAATGAGCTTAAGTATTCGCATTTGCTCTCTATAGTGTCCCGCCCTGCTGTGTGAAATTCTGTGCATTTGCCTTCCGACACGATTTAAAGCAGTATAGAGTTTTATTGCTGTATCGTCCATTTATATGACCTCCAAAAATTAATTCGGAACCTAACGATTTCAGTTTAGCATTGGCATATTTTTATGTCAAGAAAAATAGTTAGGATTCTAACTATTTTTCTTCTAAATCCTATTTTTCTATGATATAATTTCATTATAGACTAGAAATCAGTCTATAACGTCCTGAGCCTAAAGGAAAATTTTTGAATGGTTGTGTTTATTATTAATGTCAAATAAGTTAGTAGAATCAATTAAAATAACTTTTCATTCCTTAAAGTATAAAAACTTCCGTTATTTTTGGGTAGGGCAGTGTATATCATTAACGGGAACATGGATGCAGCGAACAGCGCAGGTTTGGCTTGTATATACAGTTACAAAGTCTCCTCTGCTTGTTGGTATCCTCGGCGTGTGCCAGTTTATGCCGATGCTTTTATTTTCACTGTTTGCAGGAGTGATCGTAGATCGATTCCCCAAAAAAAATCTAATACTTCTAACTCAGATTCTCTTCATGCTTCAGGCCGCAATAATGACCATACTTACTTTTACAGGTCGCATCCAGTATTGGCACGTTTTCATTTTGAGCGCTTTTTACGGTATCACTCAAACGATAGATATGCCTGCAAGACAGTCGTTTTTCTTCGAGCTTGTCGGTAAAGATGACATAATGAACGCGATTTCGCTTAACTCGTCTATTGTTAACCTTGCCAAGATCGTTGGCCCTGCAATTTCAGGTGCTATAATGGTTGCTTTTGGTCCTGTTGTGTGTTTCTTTATAAATGCGGTTAGTTACATTGCGGTTATTGGCGGCATACTTATGATAAAAATAGAACCATATGTGCCAAAAGCCACACATAGAAGGATGCTTCCCGAGATTTCAGAAGGTCTAAGATACATAAAAAAGAGCAAAACCCTAATGTTAAACGTAATAGTAATGGGGATTGTCTGTACGTTCGCAATGAATAACGATGTTGTTATCCCTGTTTTCTCAAGGATCGTACTTAACAGGGGGGCATCCGGTTATACAACGCTTCTATCCGCAGCGGGGGTAGGCTCATTTATAGGGGCAATTGTTATGGCGTTTATAAGTAAAAACGGGCTTCATAAAAATTTACTTATTATAACCGGCATTGCAACCGGCGCCCTTCAGATTCTCACGCTGCTAACCAAACAATATGCATTATGCATGTTACTGCTAGCGTTTATCGGATTTTCAAACCTTGCTTTTATCAACACTGCAAATTCCATTTTTCAGATTTACTCGTCAGATGAATATCGGGGCAGGGTAATGAGCGTCTATTCATTTTTAAATCAGGGGTCAACGCCTATTGGCAACTTTTACGCCGGCACTGTTATGGAGCACATTGGTGGAGATTCCGGGTTTGTGAGCTGCGGTGTTGCAACACTGCTATTTTTGTTTATAGCGATCGCGTGTAATATAAAGACTGTAAAACAGTGGATGTTCCCCGCTACTAAATCAAATATAAAATTAAACTAATACAAAAGGTTTGAATCCTGAAGTCAGGACTCAAACCTTTTTGCTAACTCGTAAATATTGTATTAAATTGCGTTCCATTGTGAAAGTTGTTCCGCGGAAATTTTCACAATACCCTTTAATTAAATCTGCTGGGTATCATTTCCAATCACTCCTATTTTCCTTAATAATCAAGACAGCGATAAATATTAACTATAGAGTTTGCCTTCTGTTTAAAAACTCA
>JAUZPM010000002.1 GCA_030705925.1 Bacillota bacterium | reverse complement strand
TATAAGCTTTTTGCTGACAGCGGTGTCCGTGATATAAACGGATACAATCAGCTTGCAGTCGGTGACGATGAAATCATTTCCCTTCCCCGCATCGTTATCATAATCGATGAGCTTGCGGACTTAATGATGGTGTCCCCTGCAGAAGTCGAGGATTCAATTTGCCGCCTTGCGCAGATGGCGAGAGCTGCAGGAATGCACCTTGTTATTGCAACGCAAAGGCCGTCGGTTGATGTCATAACCGGAATAATTAAGGCGAATATTCCATCCCGTATAGCGTTTGCCGTGTCGTCTGGTGTAGATTCCCGTACTATTTTGGATGGAAGCGGCGCTGAAAAACTTGTTGGACGAGGCGATATGCTGTTTTATCCTATGGGTGCCGCAAAGCCTGTTCGAGTTCAGGGCTGTTTTGTATCTGATAAAGAAGTAGAACATGTTGTCGACTTTATTAAGAAACAGCATAATGCAGACTATGACGAAAGCGTTATCGAGCAGATAGAACGTGAAGCGGCAAAAGAGAAATCAGTTAAAGGAAACGATAGCGGAGATGCTCCTGACGTTATGCTTAATGAGGCTATCGATTGTGTAATAGAAGCCGGAAGCGCATCGACGTCACTGCTTCAACGGCGCCTTAAGCTCGGTTACGCACGCGCAGCAAGGATAGTCGATGAGATGGAAGAACGGGGT
Source organism: Bacillota bacterium (assembly GCA_030705925.1). Lineage (NCBI taxonomy): Bacteria > Bacillati > Bacillota > Bacillota bacterium. The sequence continues at coordinate 69,159 of JAUZPM010000002.1, read as the reverse complement.
ATCGTCGGTCCATATGAAGGATCGAAGCCGCGTCAAGTGCTTATAACACGGCAGCAATGGCTGGAACTTCAGTCAAGGCAGCTGGATTTGACCGAATAATTATTTACCTAAGGGGGTATTACATGGGCAGGATCTTTTCATCAAAGTTCTGCTGGGGTGTAGCCGAAAACACCTTTTCACCCGTGCATATACTGCCATTTGATGATCGTTTTGAATGTGAATCAGAGCAGCCACACGTAGAATTAAACAATTCGGATATTGCTGAAATGATAAAAAAATCAGGTGCCAATTCGTTCTTATTTGTTTTATCATGGAAGGCTATTATTAAAAATGAAAAGGGCGAAGTGAACGAACAGGCAGTTCAGTATTATAAACAGATGATTTTGGAACTAAAGAATAAGGGGTTACATATAACGGCAGCACTCCTGTCTTTTGAGGTTCCGCCATTTTTACTGAAAGCAAACGGGTTTACCAAAAGAAATGCGGTCTCACTCTTTGAGTATTATTCAAAAGTATGTTTTGAGAGATTCGGGCAACTTGTCGATAACTGGATAACCTTGTATGAGCCAAATCATTATGTATATTTCAGAGGCTTTCTACAAAACGGAGTTAAATCAAGGCGCAAAAAATTGTCTGAGGCAATCTTAACCGCACATAATCTCTTGCTTGCTCACGGTGCTGCTGTACGAGCTTTTCGCAGCATGGAACTAAAAGGAAAAATAGGTATCGCTCTATCGGTAATCAAATTTGAGCCTGAGTCCGCAAAACCTGTAGACCTTATTTGGGCTCGGATAATAAACATTCTTATGAACAAATGGTTTACCGAGGCCCTCTCAAACGGCATTTACCCGTTTTTTACCCGGTTGATTATGTTTCTTAAGGGAGTTAAATTTCATACACGTCGTCGAGATATGGAAGTCATTTCTTCTAATCTCGACTTTGTTTCGGTAAGTTATTATGGAAAACTCCGCATTAGCCATCAAAGTCACATTAATGAAATTTCTGATTTTACTAATGCAGCTATTGTTGATAAAGATGGTTTTCTGACTGCTTGCTATAACATACACAGGCAGATGCATTTACCTATGTATATAATAGATAATGGACTTCATACTCCACCACTTGATAAGTCTGACGCAATTAAGAGCGATATGTCTAAAATTAATCTTATTAATACAAATATCACGTCAATTGAATCATTGCTGCTAAACTGGGTAGATATACGCGGGTATTATATCTGTTCTCTTTTTGATAATTATCGTTACTTAAGCAGTTCCGGCAAGCATACCGGGTTATATTACATAGATAATAATGAAATAATAGCTAAAGACAGTGCTTCGGCTTTTAGTAATATAATAAATAAGCTAACTGAAAGGAAAACTGATGAATAGGACAGTGCTTATTACCGGCGGTTCAAGAGGCATAGGCAGAGCTACTGCTGAGCTATTCGCCGAACAGGGCGACAAAGTAATGATAAATTATCTGCATTCTGAAAGCCAAGCAGTAACCTTATATAAAAGCCTTAGGGAAAAAGGATATATGGCTGAAATTTACGCTGCAGATATTGCTGTAGAATCGGATGTAAAAGAACTTTTTTCGTATACAAACGAAGTTTTTGGGAATGTCGATATCCTCATTAATAATGCAGGTATCGCTCAGCAAAAACTTTTCTGTGATATAACAGAAGATGAGTGGCACCGGATGTTTGATGTCAATATCACAGGAACTTTTCATTGCTGCAAAAATGCGCTGCCCTCTATGATAAATAAAAAGCGCGGTAAAATTATAAATGTATCATCAATTTGGGGAATCAGCGGTGCATCATGTGAGGTTCATTATTCAGCGTCAAAAGCTGCTATAATTGGATTGACTCGAGCACTTGCAAAAGAGGTCGGCCCCTCAAATATTCAGGTCAATTGTGTTGCCCCAGGAATTATCAGTACAGAAATGAATGCATTTTTATCAAATGACGATATTGAATCTCTATGCTGTGAAACCCCTCTAGGGCGTTTTGGGAAACCCATCGATATTGCAAATTCTATTTTATTTTTAGCTTCCGAAAAAGCCGATTTTATTACTGGACAGGTTTTAAGTCCTAACGGTGGATTTGTTATTTAGCTTCAAAATTAATTTTGGTATTTCTTTTAAACGGTTCAACCCCGCGCCACGTGAATGCACGGTTTTTATATTTTTCTTTAAACGTTTTATTAGTAAGAAATTTAACATCACTTTCAAATATATTTTTGATTCGATTCCCCTTAAACTCTATTAAATCCGTTTCAAAAATATCTTTGTTATGGGGACATACGATTTGGCAAATGTCGCATCCCCATATAGTGAGAGAATTTTTAATTAGATCAGTTTCTGTTTTACTTAATTCCCCTTTTTTTTGCGTTACCCCTGAAACACATAAGGTTTTATCAAAGTTATGCCCCGACAAAGCTCCCCCCGGACATTTTTCTATGCATAGCCCGCAATTTTCACATTTTAATATTTCAGAAAGGGAATCATATTCATCAAACAGCATATCTGTTAGTATTTCACCGATAAAAACAAAGCTCCCGTAATCTTTAGTAATCAGTAATCCATTTTTTCCGATTAGGCCAAGACCTGATGCGGCAGCAAGCTTAACCTCCTTAAAAGGTGAATTGTCTGTATATATGGAGAAGTTAACATTAACATCAGCTTGTAATTCATCAATTACAAGTTGAGCCCTTCTTTTTAGGACAACATGATAATCCTCACCTCTCGCATATAGTGAAATATTGCCGCCCTCTATCCCGCAATAGTATGGAACTGCAAAAACAATGACACTTTTAAAGCTGTTAATATCTTCGGTTAGATACTTTGAAGCATCTTCAAATCTCAATAATTTATAAAGTGACAGTCCAGCTTTTTTCATTACTTCATATAACATAATAAAGCCGCCTTTCTTAGGAAATTATACCAAAAAAATGCGGCTTTATCAATGTTTTTACTTTTTTGTTTCCGACTTTCCTAATATTGCAGCTATATACCCGAAACAGATTGCCGCCGCAATACCGGCAGAGGTTGCTGTTACCCCGCCTGCCAATATGCCAAGCAAGCCTTTCTCTTCTACACCCTTTTTTACACCTTCGGCAAGTGCATACCCAAATCCTATAATCGGTACAGTGGCGCCTGCCCCGCCGAAATCAACTATTTTACCATACACTCCTATACCTGTAAGAACAACACCTAAGCTTACAAATAAAACAACAATACGGGCAGGGGTCATCTTAGTCTTATCTATCAAAATCTGAGCAATTATACAAATAACCCCTCCGGTTACAAATGCTTTTAGATAATCCAGGTGAACTACCTCCTCTCAATCTGCACAAGATGAGCAATACCTACTATAGGCTGCCCTTGCTGTGCGCTGGTTGTACTCATAAGTGCCCCAGTTCCTATGAATAATATATTATTAAGTTCGCCGCGCTGAAACCTCGCCATAATTTCACAAGCTAATACAACAGCAGAACATCCGCAGCCTGACGCCCCTGAGTGGACATCCTGTTTTACCTTATCAAAAATCATAAGTCCACAGTCTTTATGAACACCGCTTATATCTATATTATTTTCATTTTTTAATATATCAATAAGGATCCTGCTTCCCTCCTCTGCAAGATCGCCCGTCAAAATTAAATCATAATCTGTCGGTGCAGTCCGTGTATCCTCTAAAAAACTGCGAATTGTAAACGCTGTAGACGGAGCCATAGCCGCGCCCATATTATTAGTATCAGTAATTCCAAGCTCTATAGGAGTACCGATTACAGCTTTAGTAATACAAATTCCGCTGGGATTAGGCATGCGCTCAACAACAAATGCACCGCTTCCTGTTACTGTCCATTGTGCAGTAGGGGGTCTCTGCGAACCATAGGAAAGCGGGTATCTAAACTGACGTTCAGCAGTGCAAAAATGAGACGATGTCATTGCGAGCGTGCGATTTGCATAGTCTCCGTCAGTCATAATTGCTGAAATAATAAGTGACTCAGCCATTGTTGAGCATGCTCCAAAAATTCCAAGATGGGCTTTGCCGAGAGGGGTAACAGAATAGTCGCTTCCAACGCACTGATTCAATAAATCCCCTGCTACTACAACATCAACATCGTCTTTTGTTTTATTGCATTTTTTTAAAGCGAAGTCAGCAGCCATTTGCTGCATACGTGTTTCAGCTTTTTCCCAAGTGTCTTCACCGAAATGCGCGTCCATTCCAATGTAGTCGAAAACTTGCCCAATCGGACCCTCGCCCTCTTTTTTCCCGACTACACCAGCGCTGGACGCAACATGTACATTATCAAAAATAAGGGTTTGGTTGCCTGAACGTTTCATATTTCCTCCCCCTTATACCTTTTGCAAAATATACAAAATGATCCCATAGATGAATGATGTCAATATTCCATAAACCAAAACAGGTCCGGCAATTACAAACATTTTTGCTCCAACACCCAGTACTAAACCTTCGCTTTTAAATTCAATCGCCGGAGAAACAATTGAATTTGCAAAACCTGTGATTGGAATAATAGTTCCTGCTCCGGCATGCTTCGCCAGTCTCCAATAAACTCCTATTGCTGTCAAAAAGACACCCCAAAAAATCATAGTTACTGAAACTGCCGACGATACAGCCTCTTTTGAAAGTCCCATACTTTTATATAAATTACTAAACCCTTGTCCGACGGTACATATTGCTCCACCATATAAAAAGGCATTAATACAGTCTTTAAGTAATGGCGATTTTTTTGAAGTCTGCTGTACATACTTTGTATATTCTTCCTTTTTCATGAATAACACCTCAGCATTATTTTGCTGAATTTTTATTTTTATATACAAAATAAAAAAAGCCGTAGACACGGCTTCTTTTATTGTATATTAATATCTGTTAAAATTGGTTGCTGACCTTTGATAGATTCAAATGAAAAACGTATATGGTCACCTGTTTGCAGATTGAGCGACTCGAATGAATTTCTAACTGAATCTCCTATTCTAATTACAATTTCATTTTGTCCATTTATTTTATTGTCAAGCGTCACTTCAAAAGAATTACTGTCTGCAAGCCCCACATATGTACCCGTTATATTTTGCGTACTATTTGAGTTTTTAGAATTAACTTTCGTTTGCTGCGCCGAACAGCCTGATATTAATACAATACAGGCAGTTGCAACTACTGTTAACAGAATAATTGATTTTTTCATATGCATTCTCCTTTATTTAATTATAAAGCAATTAAAAAATAAATTAAAGATTTTATGTTTCAAAAAACTATCAAATTATCTTTTTGGTAAATTTGTATAATAATAATGCCTTGTAACACAAATCTTTTCTTGACATATAAGAGAAACATAACTATAATTATTAAGCAATGAAAATTCCGGGGTGTGGCTCAGTTTGGTAGAGCGCTTGGTTCGGGACCAAGAGGCCGTGGGTTCAACTCCCGCCACTCCGACCAAAAATGCATATACGCTAATTATAAAATTAATTTGCGTATATGCGTTTTTTATTTATAATGAATTATCATACATTATATCTTTATTATGATGGAGACATGCACATGTAAACAAATTACGTTTTTGACCAAATTGTTATGATACGGATGAAGAATAGCGATTTCGCCGATGCAATACGTTCTAACCTTAAAGTCGCACAGGCTTTGGATATGGCTGGTAACAGGGCTTTAATTATACTCGGAAACAAAATTGACTGACAATAATTCGTTTGTTTGATATAATTGATTTAAAATGACTTACTGCTTTCCGACTATCTTATTTATAAACTAAATTTTGTGAATGTCGGCCTTTCCAACATATAACGTAGCGTCCGAAAACGCCCTCAATAAAAGAAATGCCGTCTATATTTATGCTTGAAAGTATGGGGAATAAAATGAAAATTGCTGTTATATATGGAACACAGCGAAAAGCAAAATCCAGTACGTACAATATCGCACAACAATTTATCGGTCAATTATCCGAAGGCTGCGACGTAACGGAATTCTTTTTGCCTAAAAGTATGCCCAATTTTTGCAGAGGATGCTGGCAATGCTTTACCGAATATACAAAATGCCCTGATTACGAATATCTCAAACCAATGATCGAATCCATGCGTGAGGCCGATCTGATGATATTTACCGCGCCCGTTTATGTCTATCATGTTCCTGGGCAGGTAAAGGCTTTCCTTGATCATTTTGGATATCGCTGGATGCCGCATCAGCCGATGAGGGAAATGTTTCATAAGCAAGCGCTTCTTATCTCTACAGCGGCGGGTGCTGGAACAAAGTCTACGCTGAAAGATCTGAAAGACAGCATGACATTCTGGGGGGTTGCACGAATTCACATCTTTGGGAGAAATGTCAATGCGGCCGACTGGAATACCGTAAGCGAAAAAAAGAAATTTCAGTTTCAAAAGGATATCGAAAAAATGTCGGTAAAAATAAAAGCTGCAAGCAGGAATATCAAGCCTTCGCTAAGGGTAAAAGGCCTATTTTATGCCATGAGATTTATGCAGAAAAAATTTCATTTTAACCCTGCGGATGTGAGGTATTGGCAAGAGCAAGGCTGGCTCGAGAAAGAAAGGCCTTGGTAATATTCTCTCAAATGAGTTAAAAATATTTGAAACTCAAAACAAGAATGTTACGATTTACATCTATGATCATCAATCTACCATGCAGGCAAAAAAATACGGGTACATTGCGCCATTGCTGGGACTCGACAGGTATATCGGGGATAATATAGGTACGAGGGTAATTCTTACTTCTCCCGCCAACCCCAGAAAAATACATACATATGATGATAATAAAGAAGCCGTGCTTCACGAAATGGTTCATGCCTATGCAAACATTCTTAATCCACATATTCATTTATGGCTAACAGAAGGCATGGCACTGTATATGTCAAATGGAGAGCCGTTCTATAGGTCATATCTGCAGGATCATATACTTCCATCCTATTCAGATCTCCAGACAAAGAATCCCATCCAATTTTCAGGTATGGGAGGCTATCAACTTGCGCCGACTTATATACAATTCATCAACGATGATTATGGTTGGAATAAGGTTTTGCAACTGATAAAAACTGAAGATTATCAAAAGACTTTTGGAAAAAGTGCCAACAAGATATACTCGGAATGGATAGAGTACCTTAAGAATTATTATCAATAAATATATCAGATTAGAGAAGCAGGCTACAGCTATGAAATATTTCACAAGCAAGTTGAATTGCGTGTAATGAGCAAACTGGGAAGTGATAACGCATTTCTTTTTTGACCAGACTTGCCAAAAAAGATCCATGTGTCAGGGTTTAAACCCCACACATGGATCTTTTACGTTGTCTTCATATTTGGTAATACTCAAAATAAAATAGTTTTCAGATTATTAATATTAGGTGACGCAGATAAGCATTGAACCTTTTCTGTAATATTCTGAACTTTTTTGGTTGGTTTCTCCCATAGAAAAGCTGTAATCTATTCTTATAAAAATGAAAGGAAGGATTACATTGAATAAGAATGAAGCTGCGATGAATTACTTTGACAACGGTTGCAATTGTGCGCAAGCGGTAGTAATGTCTTACGCTGATGAACTGCATGTTCCAAAGGAGGTAGTCGAGAGAATGGCTGTTGCATTTGGCGGAGGCATGAGCAAAACGGGAAAAACCTGCGGATGCTTAACCGGCGCCTTAATGGTAGTAGGACTTAAATATGGGGAAGATTCGGCCACAGTTGTAAAAAAGAGAATTGACGCCTATAATGGTGGTAAACAGTTTATACAGTTATTCCGTGAAGCTTTCGGTGCAACAGACTGCCGGGAACTGATTAAACTTGATTTAAATAATTCAGAAGATATGGCGCAAGCGCAAAAAAATGTGTTTGGAACAAGATGCAGGACATTAGTAGGTAAGACTGTGGAACTATTAGAAAGTAATTTCCTTTAATTTTTTGAGAAGGTGGCATTTCATGATTGTACCCAATGAATTGCAAAATATTGTTGAAATAGACGATTTTAAATCGCAATTATATATTACAAAATATATGGAATGCGCTCCGTCCAAAATACCAACCAATGTAATTGATAATCTGCTCATAATAGTTTTGGAGGGGAAGAAAAAATTAATCTGCGGTGATTATACGACTGTACTCTCAAAAGGTGAGTTTGGTTTTTTTCGCAAAGGCAATTATATTATGAATCAGATTTTGACCAATGACAGATATGAAAGTCTCCTTGTTTTTATTTCTAATGAGTGCTTACAAGAAATCAAACAGTTATATGATAAAAACCGAATTTATAAAATTTGTGCCAGCCAGGTTCCATATGTGCATGGAATCATGGGAACCTATATGCAAAAGGAAGCCGAACAGATTACAAAGCTTTTAACGGATGATCGTAACGATTATCGCGACATACTGAAGTTGAAAATAAGAGAATTGCTAATGTTTTTATTTCATGACAATACTATTAATGACATACTCGCTTTTATCAATTCGTGTTTAAGTATAAGTGACGATATTAAGGATTATATGGAATTAAATTATACATCACACATGAGTATTACGGATATTGCAAACGCGCTTCATATGAGTGTCAGTACCTTTAAAAGAAAATTTGCAGATATTTACGGAACAACCCCCAAGCAATGGATAAATAACAAAAGGTTTAAAAAAGCCAAATTTTTGATTGAAAATACAGATTACTTAATTACAGACATTTGCTTTTTATGTGGTTACGAATCTTTGTCTACCTTCAATTCTCAATTCAAGAAAATTTCGGGTACCTCACCAACTAAAATTAAAAAATAATAGTATTCTTGTTTCACATATTTTTATGAATTTACAATTGTTGTTATTCAAAGGAGACGTACAATGAAAATACAAAGAATATTAATAGAAAAGAACGAGTTTCATACCCCGAGTATATTATTAACTCCAGAAGAATCATACGGTGCTGCTTTGGTAATTCACTGGCTGTAGGCTTGGCAATGCGTATTGCTGAAATTGGTCTTACAGTAAATGTAATCGATCAGCGTGGTCATGGAGAAAATAATAATCCTTTGGATGATCGGGTTTTAGAGGAAATAGAATCCGCAACTCAGTTTTGCCGACAGTATGGAAAAGTAGTAGCAGTTGGGCATTCCTCCGGAGGCCGTTTCGCTATGTCAAGCTCCGCAGATTTCTCTATCGGAATTTCTCCGGCACTTGCCTCTGATTATGGCGGAAGAACAAGAGAATTACTTGACAATCTGAGAAGCTATCGTGTTAAAGAATTATATCGCGGTATAAATCATCAAATAATAAAAAATCTTCCTGAATGGAAATATAATGAGCAAAATCCAACTATGATTTTATATGGTTCAAGAGATGTCCCTGAAATAGTCGACAAATGCAAAAATATAAAATGTGATGTTGTGGATATTTTTGAAATCAAAAATGCACTACATAACGATATTTATTTATTAGAGGATACCTTTACTAAAGTAACAGAACAGTTAAAAAAATGGTTTTTCATTTGCAAAAATGAGCAGCTATGATGTCTTTTTTAACTACATACCAATCAGCCACTGATAATAATATCAGTGGCTCTTTTTTTATTTATCAGTCTTTTTAAAAAGTATTAATAAAACCTTAAAGTATTTGTATCGTAATTATTGAGTTTACATTAATTTACACTTAATATTGTTTTTGTTTCTATTAATATTTACTAAATTATTCATATTGCTAGTGCACATGTTAGTTAAAAAAATTAAATTGCAACATGCTAAAAACTTTTGCCATTTAAATATCTGTCAGTAATTAGTAAATTTTTGGTTACAATTTCTTACACTTTTTATATTATATTTGATATTTTTATATAAAAGTCCTTGTTGTGAATTATCACACATGTTATAATTTAAATGTTTTAATATATTTATTTCAAACAGGCGGTGTGAATTTTGGCTAATGAACTAACTTTATTAGATATTATTCGGATACTTAAAGCCAGAGCTTGGCTAATAGTTTCATTGGTTATAATATCCGGCATTGTATCCTACATCTACAGCACGATATTTATTGATCCAAATTACACATCTAAGGGCATGCTTTACGTACATAACAGTAAAGCAGGCGAAGAATCTCTTAATATTAATGATATATCAGCTTCTCAAAAGCTGGCAAATACATATGGCATTATTTTAAAGAGCGATACATTTTTGGATGCAGTATCTAAGCATACAAATATTGGGCTGTCAGTTGAAAAACTCAAAAAAATGATTAATATTACTGCAGTTAATAATACAGAAATCATTCAAATTAGTGTTTCAAGTGCTAATCCTGAACATGCTCGAATTATTGCTGAAACTGTATTAAGCAACGCGAATTCTGCTATTATCGGCGTTGTTAAGGGTGGTTCAGTCGAAATTGTTGATAATGCCAGTTTGCCGACAGTGCCATCCTCTCCTAATATAAAAACTAATACTTCTGTAGGAATTTTACTGGGGATAGTAATAGGTGTTTTAATAAGTTTCCTGCTTGAAATGTTTGATACTCGTGTTCGTGACGAGGAAGAGCTTTTAGCAAAATATAATTTACCTGTTCTAGGAGTGATCCCGAATCTTATTACTGATAGATAAATTCTTAAATTAAAGGCGTTTTTTGAAATATTTAATGAGGTGCATGGAGTTTATGAATAATAAAAAAAAATTACCAATATTATTTAGAAATATTCACTTTTCTCCATCAGGACAGCGCCCGGCCACATTATTGTCTGATAAAACTGGATTTTCAATAAGAGAATCATATAAAACAGCTCGTACAAACATAATGTTTTCGTTATCATCTGTTGTCGGTTGCAAACGAATAATAATAACAAGCGCTGTTCCCGGTGAAGGAAAAACTACTACTACTATGAACCTTGCAAATGTTTTTGCCGAAATGGGCGCACGCGTTATGATTATTGACGGTGATTTGCGCAGGCCTAGAGTACATGTTTTTCTTGAGCTTGAAAATGATAAGGGGCTTTCAAGTATTCTCGGTGGCTTTTGTAAAATCGACGAAGTAATAAAACACACTCAATATGGATATGACTGCATTACTTCAGGTCCAATTCCCCCAAACCCGGCTGAACTTCTGTCATCTTCAAATATGTCAGAACTTTTAAATGAGAAACTTGCAGATTACGATTATATCTTTATCGATACCCCTCCTGTTACAGTAGTTACAGACTGTACAGCAATATCAAATTTGGCTAATGGAGTTATTGTTGTTGCCCGTCAAGCATACTCAACGCACGATATGATTGAACGGTCACTTGATACTATCAATTTTACAGGTACAAAAGTTTTAGGATTTGTACTTAATGACTCAATGAGTAAAGGTGCTAAATATAATTCTTATAAAAAGAAAAATTCTTACGGTTATGGATACGGCTATGGGTATGGCTATGGGTATGGAAAAGAAAACGAAGAAGATAGTAATGAAAGTAAAGTTGAATCCCCGGTAAAACAAAACTTATAAGATTTATTGTTATATGAGTTATCCTCAATGGGGTGGTGAAAACATTGATAGACTTTCATTCTCACATACTGCCTGGGATTGACGATGGCGCGTCTGATCTAGATACTTCTTTGAAGTTGATTGATCTCTTAAAAAATCAGAATGTTTCGATTATTCTTGCAACTCCGCATTATAATGCCGCTCATATGTCTGTTGATGATTTTTTAAACCGAAGATCGTTATCATTTCAAAAGCTCGCATTACCGGGCGATATCTCAATTAAACTTGGCGCTGAGGTTTTTCTCACTCGGGGGGTGGATTCTATTGAAGGTCTTGAAAAACTATGTATAGAAAATACTTCATATATTTTAATTGAACCACCGATGGAACCATGGCAGGATTGGATATATGAGTCTGTATATAAAATTGTGCTTAGAGGTCTCCACCCCATTATAGCACATGTTGAAAGATATATGGGCGTAATGAGCTTTAATCGAATATTGAAATTACTAGAGATGGATGTTATTTCACAAATAAATGCTGACTCTTTAAGCTATTTTACCGGTCGAAGAAATATTATTAAATTATATAAGGAACAAAAATTCCATCTTCTTGGTTCTGATACACATAATCTAAAAACCCGATTCCCCAAAATGGATATCGCCGCAGGCAAAATAACTAAATATTTTGGAGCTGATTTCCTAAATCATATAGATAAAAATGCAGCTTTAATACTATCAAATAAAAAGCCTCTTATTTGAAATATAAGCTTTTAGTATTATGTGAGTAAAAACTATTTCACTAACGGGGGATATTATGGAGTCAATTTATCTGAGCAGGCGAAAAATCATATTATATCTATTAGATATGTTGTTTGTCGTATGCTCATTTTTATTTGTAGGTCTTGTTATTCGAAGTTTTTGGTCTATAGGGCATTTAACATCGCTTAGGATTATTGTATTAAAGGCTGCTGTTGTATACTCTATATCGTTTTTTGCTTTCCGAGTTTATAGTATTGTGATTATCTATGCCGACATAAATGATTACTTGCGTATTGCTTTCGCTTGCTCTGTTTCAACAATTCTGTTAATAGCCATCAGTCCTGCAATACGGGAAGTAATCGGTGATTATGCACTGCTTGTATATTTAATATCTTTATGTTTAATCATTCTCCTTACAACTGCCAGCAGAATATTTGCACATTTTTATTTCATACATAATAGACGCGCCCTCGGGTTTCATCAAGAAGAAGAACGCAAGAAAAACAGAGTGCTGATAATAGGTGCCGGCGCTGCTGGTGGAATTATTGTCAACAATTTAAAACAAACCGGCAAAAATGATTATGAGTTTATAGGAATAATAGATGACGATAAAAAAAAGAAAGGAAAAGAAATCTGCGGAGTAAAGGTACTGGGTACAAGAAAAAAAATTGAACAAATATGTCAGCAAGGCGAAGTTGACACGATTTTACTTTCAATAGCTGCAATATCCAATGAGGATAAAAAAGATATCCTCGACATATGCAGTAAAACTGGATGTAAAGTTCGTGTATTGCCGCATGTTGATGACTTAGTAATGTCAGGTGACTTTTCAGATAACCTAAGAAGCGTTGAAATTGAAGATCTTCTGGCGAGAGATCCAATTAAATTAGATAACGCCGGAATTTCGGAATATTTAAAAGATAAAGTCGTTATGGTCACAGGTGGCGCAGGGTCAATTGGCTCTGAATTATGCCGTCAAATTGCCCGTTTTAAGCCAAAAAAGATTTTGATTCTGGATATTTGGGAAAATGGTCTTTATGATATTGGTCTTGAGATGCTCAATAATTTCCCCGACGTAGAATGCGTATCCATCATTGCTAGTATCCGTGACCACCAGCGTTTATGCAGGATATTTTCTAATTTTTCGCCGGAAGTAGTATTCCACGCAGCTGCGCATAAGCATGTTCCGCTTATGGAGGCTAATCCTGTCGAAGCTATAAAAAATAACGTTTTTGGTACATTAAATCTTGTTAATACCAGCGTAAAATACGGCGTAAGTAAATTTGTTTTAATATCAACCGATAAAGCTGTCAGGCCTACAAGCATAATGGGTACAACCAAACGCATCTGCGAAATGATTGTTCAAAGTGCATGGAAGAAAACAGGTAAACAATTTGTAGCGGTTAGGTTCGGAAATGTTCTAGGAAGCAATGGCTCTGTCGTTCCCCTATTCAAGAAGCAAATTTTAAAAGGCGGGCCAGTCACTGTTACACATAAGGATATCACCCGGTATTTCATGACTATATCAGAAGCTACACAACTTGTACTTCAAGCTGGTGTATTTGCTAAAAGCGGAGAAATTTTTGTTCTCGATATGGGAGAACCAGTTAAAATCTATGATTTAGCAGTTAATATGATACGCTTGTCCGGGTTAGAGCCAAATGTCGATATTCCTATTAAAATAACCGGACTTCGACCGGGTGAAAAGCTTTATGAAGAATTATTAACAGCAGAAGAAGGTTTGACAAAAACTACTCACCAAAAAATCTACATTGCAAAACCAAACTTGATTAATTTAAACAAAATTGAGGAAAACCTCGCTTTACTTCAGTCTGTGATTTTATCTAATAATACAAGTAACATAAAAGAAGTCATAAAGCAAGTTGTTCCAAGCTATTCTTCTCCTAATATTGACGAGTTTAAGTTTGCTTCAGCTGAAGGGGTATTTACTGAAATTATATCTTCCCCTGAATTATTTAGATCCGTTAAAACTTTGGATACATTAGTTACTTCCAATAAAGATGGTGGTAAGGTTGATTAAAAAGAAAAAGATCCTAATAATACTTTCAATTATTATAAGCCTATTGATATTGGCAGGAATAGGCGGCATTTACTTCGTTAACCATACATTTTCAGTTGTATTTGATGAAATCGCAACAGAAAATCAGAAAAATTTTAATAAAACACCTCCTAATACAAAAATTGATTCGGCTTCTAATGATAACAAAAATAATATTAATAGTGGATCTGGAAACATAAATAAAAATCAAGATGCCCAAAGTAATGATAGCTCAAATAAAAGTGAAACAGATGCCCGGAAAAACGCGAATAATTCAGTATCGGATAACCAGCAAAAATTAAAATATACAGAAGAATCTGTAAAACAGCTTGAGTCTGAAGTATCTTTTTCCGATAAATTAAAAGTAATGTCAATAATAAGCAGTTCTTTATCGAATAATGAATACCTCGAATTATTGAGTATGCCGAAAGGTGGGATAACAAGTGACGAAATAAGCAGAGCATACTTAATTTTAAGGCAGTCATTATCATCTGATAAAAAAAATCAAATAGCCAAAATTTACACTAAATATGCTAATCTATTAAATTAAATTCAAAGGAGCATATAAAATGAAAAGGAAATTACTCAGTTTATTTCTCGTTTTCTCAATCATTGCAAGCCTATTTTCTACGTCGGCTTTTGCAGCAGTTGATTTAAACTCTTCATCTGTTTCCAGTGCAATCACGAAAATAAGTGATAATTTATTATCGCTTACTGCAGCAAAAAGAACCGAATATTTTAACCTTTTGAGTACATATCTTCAGACAAATGACGGTATTGACGCTTTAGTCGCAGGATTACAGGATAGCAGCAAAGTTCCTTCTGCACTCACTGAATTTTACAATAATTACTCTGCTGCTTTAACGGCTAACAAAGATGATGCAATATTTTTGCTTAAATTTATGAAATGTATCCCGGAGGAAAAACGTAAAGAATCATTAACTGATTTTGAAAATAAATCTGATGTTACAATTTCTTCAACTGATACACAAAATGCTTTAAATAATGTTTATGTTGCACTAGTTCCTGCGAATACTATTGACATGCTCAGAAACGATCATGGTATAGGTGCAAACACAATATTAACTTTATTTACGGCATTAAAGGGTTCTATTTATCTTACAAACACATCAACAAGCAGTACTGAATTAAAGCTCAAAACATCATCTGTTACATTTGATAACGCAGTACAATCTTATCTTAGTGGCACTGTTATTAACGGCACAACTATTACCGATACATATAGCCTTTCAAATGTTCTTTGCAGCGCATTTAACGCTGCAGACCCAACTATTGATCCAATTCGCTCTGATATAACAAAAGTGTTAAGAGAAATTGGATTATTTGAGCCTTCAACAGTTGGCGGCGGCGGTTATGGCGGTGGTTCTGGCGGTGGTTCAAGCGGCGGCAGTAGCAGTGGATCTACCAATGGCTCAGGCACTGATAACGGCTCAGGTACTGAACCCGAAACTCCAACAGTAAACCCCCCAGTTATTGCAGCTCCGGTGGCAACCTCAACTTTCACAGACGTTCAGAATACATGGAGTGAACCCTATGTAGGCGCTTTAGAGAGTCGCCATATTTTTGCAGGATACCCTGACGGCGGTTTTCATCCTGAAGCAAAAATAACACGTCAAGAAATTGCAGTAGTATTAGTTAAAGCTCTTGGTATTGAAAGTGAACTAAAATCAGATGCAACAGTTAATTTCACAGATAAAGATAGTATTGCAGACTGGTCGGAACCATATATAGCTTTACTTGATGAGCTAGGCATATTTAAAGGATATGATGACGGTGGTTTCCATCCTGAAGCTACACTCACACGTGAAGAGTTTGCTGCATTAGTTGCAAGAGTGGTAAAACAAGCCCCAAAATCCAATCCATTAAGCTTTAGCGACAAATCGTCTTTTAGCAGCTGGTCTCAGGATAATATCAATACTTGTTCTGCATTAGGGATTGTATCTGGTTACGAAGATGGATCATTTAAGCCAAAAGAAGAAATTAAACGTTCTGAATCAGCTGTTATGATCTATAGGCTAATGTATATAGACGGATATCTTTCATAACTATGAAAAAAATAATTTCTATTACACTATGCATATGTTTAATGCTGTCGGCGGTTATTTCACCGCCGACAGCATTTGGCGCTGATTCTATGTCAAAAATAATAGACGGATTGTTAACTTATTCGGCTGAGGAACGCGCTAACCTGTTTACATTCTTAAAACCCTTGCTTATCGTCGATAAAGGGCTTGATTTAATCGATAGTTACATCGATAATTACGACCCCAGCGGTGGAGATGTCGCGAGCGCATTACTAGCTCCAATTTTTCAGTATATCGAGCCACAAGACGCCAAAACAGCGATATCAGTTTTACGTTTAATTCCTGAAGATACTCGCAAGAAATACGCTGATATTTACCAAAATCGTACAGAGACCCCGTTGACTACTGATGAAGCAAACAATGCCAATTCTATATTATTGTTGATTTATGAAGACTATCCAAACCTTCAAACATTATTTGATGAAGATGGAATTACATCCGGCGTTTTATTGAATTTCCTGGGCATTTTTTCTGAAATCAATGATAGCAAGCCAATGTTATCTTATTCTGATAGCTATTTTTCCGTGAATTATGTATCTTCTACATTTGAAAGTAGTTTAAATTCGTTAAGTACCTCTAATGGTGACCCCATTTCACTTAAAAAGCTTGCTGAGGAGACCGCAGACCGTCTTAACACTGTTACAACGGATGCTAAACCTAAAATAGCAGAACTGCTTCAAAAAACCGGGGTTTGTGTAATACAAAACAATGATTCAGAAATTGGTTCACCTACAAGCAGTGATTGGAATGAAAACGGTTTAGAATTAAAAGTTGAGAATGCTGATACTACGGCTAGCGAAAAATCGCAAGGCTATGTAAAGGCAATCAATGTCAGTGTTTACAGCAATAATGATAAACAGCCTGATGGTTTGCTTCCACAATCCTGCGTAATCAGCTTTACCTGTGACAATCCTCTAATGACGCTCCACGATACTGACGGAAATGTTGTGCTTTTGTCAACATATGAAAATGGCAAATTTACAGCACGTATTGAAAAAAGCGGTCGTTATCTTATAAAACAAAACTCTGCACCATTTAAAGATAATAATGGCTGGGGAACAGATTACATAAACCAGCTTGCTCTGCGCGGAATTGTTGGGGGCAAAGGCGACGGGCTATTTTCACCAAACGATAAAATATCAAGAGAAGAATTTGTCAAACTTATTGTTAAGCTTTTTAATTTACAATCAAATGATAATCCGGGCTTTGCTGATGTAAATAGTAGTGACTGGTATTTCCCTTATGTATCAAGCGCATATAAAGCAGGAATAATAAACGGCGTTGGTGATAATAAATTCGGTGTCGGTCAGCCAATTACCCGTCAGGATTTATGCAAAATCATCTATAATGCTGCATCAGCTAAAAATCTATTCAAATCTTCAAATACAATAAGTTTCAAAGATTCGTCTAATATTGCAAGTTACGCATTAGATGCTGTAACAGCTCTTAATAGCTCAGGGTATATCGCAGGAGATGAAAACAGCAATTTTAATCCATCCTCAAACGCTACAAGACAGGAAGCAGCAAAAATATTGTATTACTTACTTCGAGATTTAACTATAACTAAATAATAAAAAAGCGACCTATCAGGGCCGCTTTTTTATTACAATTTCTTAACATATAACTAAGGTGTGTTGCATTATAATATCTAATAGCGTATAATCTTGATGGTATAAATTTCGGAATTAACTAACTTTATTTTAACTGCATAGCTTTTGCAGTTTGGAGCTATTATGAAAACATTAAATCGAATAGCAAATAAATTAAAAGCAAAACGATGGGTTCATATATCTGCACTTATTGGTGCGGTTCTTTTCCCTGTATTCTTAGTAATTATGGTAGAGCTTATACATTTCAATAGCCTATCGCTACTCTTTAAATTTATTAATGAAAATACTTTAATTTTCTTATTTGATATTTTATTAATATCAATAATTTATATTGTCGGCCTTCTTATTTTACGTAGGATATGGCAGGCCGCCTCAATCACAGGTATAGCGCTATACATTTTAGCGATGGTTGACTACAATAAATACGAAACGTTGAGGCAGTATCTTTTTCCTTGGGATCTTTATTTGATGAAAAATGCGGATAGCTTTACTACAATATCGGCTGTCTATTTTTCTTTCTATTCGATTCTAATGCTGATCCTATTACTATCGTATTTATTTATCTTGCTGGTTGCCAATATGCGAATAAATCTCACTCTTATAAGACGTTTTGCCGTAAGCGCTGCAATGGTATTTGCAATTGTCATATCATTTAAGAGCGGATATATAAGTACAAAGGCACTTCCGGCTATGGGGATGACAAGCGTAAAAAATCCATCGGATAACTATCAAAAAAATGGACTTATCGCATCTTTTTCGATGAGTGTGAATAAAAACAGTCTCACTGCGCCGGATGGATATTCAAGTAGTTCAATCGAGGAAGGTTTATCTTCTTATCCGCCTGTCGAAAGTAGTAACTTTGAAAAGCCTGACGTAATAGTTATTCTATCTGAAGCATTATTTGATGTAACGCAGCTCCCAAATACAAAATTTAGCGTTGATCCTCTGAAAAACATTCATAATATAAATAATCAGTCCATAAGGGGGACAATGATTTCACCGACATTTGGCGGGGGAACAGTAAGACCAGAGTTTGAAATGCTTACCGGTCTCACCGTTAACGAACTGCCTTCCGGAACTGTCCCGTATCAGCAGTATGTTAAAAATCCTGTTTGGTCCTATGCTTGGCACTATAAGGATCTGGGTTATAGCACTGTTGCTGTCCATACGTATAACAAAACATTTTTTGACCGTGAAAGGTGCTATCCCCTTTTAGGTTTTGATAAATTTATTGGCATGCAGGATTTAGAGGATTTCGGAATAACACCTGTTTATAAAAATAAACTTATTTCCGACGATACTTTTGCTAATACAGTAATTAAGGCATTAGACGAAGCAAAACAGCCAACATTCCTATTTGGTATCACTATGCAAAACCATACTCCCTATCTTGATAAGTACGATTCACATTCGGTTACAGTATCTAATTCATCTTTTTCAGATGAGGAAATAAATATCCTTGAAAACTACTGCGAGGGAACAAAAGATAATGACGCGGCTTTTCAAAAAATTATTGACTATATAAATACCCGAAACAAACCGACAATACTCGTTTATTTCGGCGATCATTTACCCGCTTTAGGCACTAACAATTCGATTTATGTTAAATCAGGCTTAGTGAAATCAGATCAGCCAACAGAGTGGAGTTTATCGGAAAACAACAAAATGTACGGCACTCCGTTAATTATTTATTCTAACTATAACACCGGAAAGAAGTTAACGATTCCTGACAGCGGTATTTCCCCATATAATGTTTTAGCTCTGGTATCCCAGTATATAGGTGCCCCACAGGATAATTACATGTCATTCCTTGTTAAATTGGCGAACACTATGCCTGTCAAAAATCCCGTTTACTACGTAACAAACGGTAATGATGCGCAAACGATCTCCAAGATGGATGCATTACACGAAATGATAACTTATGACCGTTTGCTTGGCAAAGGTTATTCTCAGCCATCCTTAAGCAATAAATGAAAATAAGGTGTTAAATGAAAAAAGGGTTACTTTTAACTATTTTGCTTTGCCTATCTATGTTGCTTTCGGGATGCAGCAATAAGACCAGAAATTTTACAGACATATATAAAGTAAAAATCGAGACAAACATATCGACCAGTGGCGGAAGCTATAAAATTTCTATTAATTCAAATATAAAGAAGTCAGATAACAGCTATTACGCTGACGTAAATTTAAGCCAATCAAACAGTACCTATAAGTTACATTATTATTATACTAATGGAAAACTATATGAAGATGATTCAGAATTAAAAAGCTTTACTACAGCTAATAGTAGACAAGCTGAGCAAGCAATGTTTCTATTTAATACCCGATTCCCAATTAGTTCAAAAAGCAACACCATTAAATCCTCCAGCGAACTAGATGGATTAAACGGTTTAAAACTCAATCCAAATGTTGTGAAAAATAGCCTTGACGCATATATTAAATCAGCCCTTAGATTTTCAGATCTGAACTTGAAAAATCTAAAATATGATAAAGTACTTTTATCAGATGCCAAAGAAAATGAAAAGATACTATATTTTACTGCAAACGATAAAAAACAGGGCGTTACTGTTAAATATAAATATACAATAAACATCGGCCGTGAAGATGGAAATACAGTTACCACACCATCAGACTTGGATTCTTATTTCAAAAAATAGTACACTTACAGGAAACGGAGTCATAATGAAAAAACTTTTGTCTATTATTACTTTATTTGGTATTCTTACTACATTACTAACTGGATGCGGAACATCAAATTCTAAAATATTGAAAACATATGATGATGCATTTAAAATGCTGCAGAATGCAGATAGTATAAATTCTGTTATGCAAATGAATACAACTATCAGATACAACGGAAAAGTCGACGAGTTTATAAAAAACGAAAACGTTTCTGAACAGTTGAAAAATGGTGTTACAACAGCTGCTACTAAGGAATCAGCATCTAAGATGGTTGATGTAACAACGGCGTTAAAGTCATACTATGCTAATGGAACGTTATACTCCGATGAAAACGGAGTCAAATATCGGAAAGATTTAGAACCTGATAAGGTCTCGGCTCTGCGTTATCTAATGAAGTTCGATGGAAAAGCTGTAAAATCATATCGCCCTTCAAAAACCGAAACAGGCAGTCAAATAATATTTACCGTAAGTGGAAATACGCTGCTAGATCCTTTGAGCAGCATTCTGTTTGATTCAGTTCCAGACCTCGATTCAAAAGGTCAGGCAATATCCATAAGTGATGTTTCTTATATCGTTAAAATAAATAAATCTGGGCAAATCACAGATGTCACTGCTTCAAGCACATTTAAACTTGATAATAATAATATTAAGAAAAATATAACCCTAAATTACAGCATAGAATTTAAAAACATTAACCAAGCTTATACACCTGTTGATATAGATGAAAGTGCATATCCCCCATTGAAATAGTAAACCTATTTACTCGAGCATCTGAATTAATTCAGATGCTTTTTTTATTTAAATGCCTTGACAGCAACTACATATAATGTTATATTGTATATATTCAATATATACAATATAACACGGCAGGTGAATTTGTGGATATTATTATAAGCAACTCAAGCGGCAAACCGATATATGAGCAGATCACTTCGCAAATAAAAAACTTAATTATTAGCGGAACATTAAAGGAAGGCGATATGCTTCCTTCTATGAGATTTCTTGCTAAAGAACTTCAAATAAGCGTTATAACAACAAAACGAGCTTATGAAGACTTAGAAAGAGACGGTTTTATAGAAACTGTAACAGGAAAAGGAAGCTTCGTCGCAGCAAAAAACTTAGAATTTATTCAAGAGGAACACAGGCGCATCGTTGAAGATTATTTGCAAAAAGCAGTTAATACAGCTAGAACTAGCGGAATTACACTTGATGAGCTCCGCAGCCTTCTTGAGATATTTTACCTGGAGGAATAACAAATGGAAAACATATTAACAGTCAATAACCTAACCAGACACTACAGTGATTTTACCCTAGACAATGTGTCATTCTCTTTACCGAAGGGCTCGATAATGGGTTTGATCGGCGCAAACGGAGCCGGAAAGACTACCACATTAAAACTGCTGCTGAATCTTATCCAGCGAGACTCCGGAACAATTTCGATCTTTGGAAAAGATAATATTAAAGATGAAAAAGAGATTAAAGAACAAATTGGCGTAGTATTTGACGAGTGTTATTTTCATGATAATCTAAATGCTGCCGATATTTCAAAAATCATGTCAAAGATTTATGCCTCCTGGTCCAAAAGTCTTTTTTCATCATACCTAAGTAAGTTTTCGTTACCGAAAGATAAAATTATGAAGCAGTATTCCCGCGGTATGAAAATGAAGATGTCTATTGCCGTAGCGCTTGCCCATAACCCAAAACTTTTAATTTTAGATGAACCTACAAGCGGTCTGGATCCGGTAGTAAGAAATGAGATATTAGATATTTTCTTAGAGTTTATACAGGCCGAAGATCATTCAATATTACTTTCATCACACATTACTTCAGATCTTGAGAAAGTCGCTGACTATATCACTTTTATTAGAGACGGAAAAATTATTTTATCTGATGAAAAGGACATATTGCTTGATAACTATGGTTTGATCAAATGCGGTCAAGAACCATTTTCAAAAATATCAAAAGACGATATTGCCGGAATGCGCCACAACAGTTTCGGCTATGAAATACTTGTTAGAAATAAAAAAGACGCAGCTAGAAAGTATCCAGGTTATGTAATTGACAATATAACGACAGAAGAAATCCTGCTTTTGATGGAAAAGGAGAATGTGCAATGAAAGGTTTATTTTTGAAAGACTACTTTAACCTGATTCGTAACTCAAAATTGCTTTTTACAACCCTTATATTTTACGGCATTTTTGCCATTACAATGAACAGTCCAAGTTTCGTTATAGGTATAATAATTTTTGTATTTTCTATGATGGTTCTAACGTCATTCTCTTATGATGATTTAGCAAAATGGAATATCTATGCAATGACAATGCCTATTTCTAGAAGCAGCTTTATTTTAGAAAAATATTGCCTCAGCCTGGCTTTAGTATTATTCGGTTCCCTGTCTTCCATTTTGATAACATTTATTACTTGTATGGTTCGATCTCTCAGCATAAAACCAGAATGGTTTCTGACAGCATTTGTTGTCTCGGAGATAGCATTGATATTCATCAGTATAATGATTCCGCTAATTTATAAATTTGGCACAGAAAAAAGCCGAATTATGCTGATTTTGATAATGGCAGTTCCATTTATGCTTGCTTTTGTTTTATTTAAGGCTAATATACCGATGCCCAGCGATAATTTTATTAAGGGATTGATGTTTGCCTCACCTGTTATAACTTTAGCCTCACTATTCCTTTCATATAATATCTCAATATCAATATTTTCAAAGAAAGATCTCTAAAATAAAAAAGGGCTTGAAGCCCTTTTTTATTTTGCAATAAGCCTTTCACCATCATAATCAACAACTATATTAGTTTCAGGTTTTATATCCTGTGCTATTATCATTCGGCCGATCAGTGTTTCTATATTCTTTTGTATAAACCTGCGAAGCGGACGGGCCCCATATACCGGGTCATACCCCTGATCAACAACAAAGTCCTTTGCACGTGCAGTCAATTCTACAGAAAGCTGCCTGTCGGCAAGTCTGTCAGAGAGTGATTTTATCATCAAATCAACAATACTTGAAATCTCTTTTTTTGTAAGCGGCTTATAGAATACGATATCATCGAGTCTGTTCAAAAACTCGGGACGAAAAGAAGCGTGCAATACATTTTCAACTTGGGCTTTCGCCTTAGAAGTTATATTCCCCTGCTCATCTATCCCCTCAAGCAGATAACTTGACCCAAGGTTTGATGTCATTATTATAATGGTGTTCTTAAAGTCAACCGTCCTTCCGTGTGAATCTGTTACACGACCGTCGTCAAGCACTTGTAAAAGCACATTAAATACGTCAGGATGAGCCTTTTCCACCTCATCGAACAAAATAACCGAATAGGGTCTGCGGCGGACGCTTTCGGTAAGCTGTCCCCCCTCGTCATAGCCGACATATCCCGGAGGCGCGCCAATAAGCCTTGAAACTGAATATTTCTCCATATATTCACTCATATCAATTCGGATCATATTATGTTCATCGTCAAACAGCGCAGACGCAAGGGCTTTCGCGAGCTCTGTCTTACCAACACCTGTCGGTCCCAAAAACATAAATGAACCTATTGGGCGGTTGGGGTCCTGTATTCCGGCTCTTGATCTGATAATTGCCTCGCAGACCTTTTGAACTGCCTCGTCCTGACCAATCACGCGTTTGTGCAGTTCGATGTCAAGATGAAGCAATTTTTCCCTTTCGCCCTCCATAAGTTTGGACACAGGTATTCCGGTCCACCTTGCAATTATGCGTGCAATTTCTTCTTCTGTCACCTTATCCCGTAAAAGAGTTTTATGTGATGCAGCCTGCTGTGCTTTCCGTTCCTCCTCGGCAAGCTCTTTTTGAAGCTGCGGCAGACGACCATAACTAAGCTCTGCCGCCTTTTCAAGATTATATTCTCTTTGCGCCTTTTCTATCTGTGCGCCAACTGATTCTATCTCTTCGCGAAGCTTCTGAACTTTGCCTATTCCCTCTTTTTCAGAGTTCCATCTCGCCTTCATTGTCTTAAACTGGTCGCGAAGATTGGATAGCTCAGACTGGATTTCGCTCAGATGAGCCGCCGATAGGCTGTCTTTCTCCTTTTTAAGTGCCGCCTCTTCTATTTCAAGCTGCATAATTTTTCTTGAGATATCGTCCATTTCAGCAGGCATGGAATCAATCTCTGTCCTTATCATTGCGCAAGCCTCATCTATAAGATCTATGGCTTTATCAGGCAGAAACCTGTCAGATATATAACGATGAGATAATACTGCTGCCGAAATAAGCGCACTGTCCAATATTTTGACCCCGTGGAATACCTCATAGCGCTCCTTAAGTCCGCGGAGTATTGAAATCGTATCTTCTACTGTAGGTTCCTCAACCATAACCGGCTGAAAACGTCTCTCAAGCGCAGGATCTTTTTCGATATACTGGCGATATTCGTTAATAGTGGTAGCTCCGATGCAGTGAAGCTCACCGCGTGCCAGCATTGGCTTTAAAAGGTTTCCTGCATCCATTGCGCCGTCTGTTTTCCCCGCTCCGACGATATTGTGAAGCTCATCAATAAACAGAATGATCCTGCCTTCAGATGCCTTGATCTCCTGAAGAACAGCTTTTAAACGCTCTTCAAACTCTCCTCTGAATTTAGCGCCTGCAATCAAAGCGCCCATATCAAGTGAGAATACCTGACGGTTTTTTAAGCCGTCCGGCACATCTCCTCGTACAATTCGCTGTGCAAGACCTTCTGCAATGGCCGTCTTACCAACGCCAGGCTCACCAATCAGCACAGGGTTATTTTTAGTTTTACGGGATAAAATTTGAACAACACTGCGTATTTCATCATCTCTCCCTATAACGGGATCGAGTTTCTGACGGCGCGCCAGTTCGACAAGGTCCTGACCGTACTTTTTTAGCGCATCGTATGTGTCCTCAGGCGTGTCACTTGTAACTCTAGTATTACCGCGCACAGCCGCAAGAGCCGATAAAAAAGCATCTTTCGTAACTTTAAACTGTTGGAATATCGATGTCACAGCTTTATTTCCGTTTTCTATAAGCGAGAGCATAAGATGTTCAACAGAAACATATTCATCATTCATTTTTGACGCAATATCTTCCGAAGCGTTTAAAACCTTGTCAAGTTCCGGCGATACATAGATTTTATCTATCTCTCTTCCCGGTCCCGTAACTCCTGGAATACGTTTTAGCGCTTCCTCTGCGGCACGGCGCATAGATTCAATATCCAAATCTATTTTGGGAAGCAGAGCAGGAATTAACCCATCCTCCTGTGAAAGCATGGCAAAAAGCAGGTGCTCGCAATCGACATTTACATGATTATATTCAGTTGCAGTCCGCTGAGCATTCTGAACAGCCTCTATAGATTTTTGCGTTAATTTTGAAACATTCATATTAAGCCTCCTTTAACTTATTGATGATTGCTCTGATATATAGTTTTGATAAAGATTCAGAAGTTCCCTTTCTGTCCCTCCCGAAAGGTAATTTGATAAGCCATTGTGTAAAATATTTATATAACCTGAAATAGCCTCCGCAATATCTGAACTGCTTCCGATTTTTTTATCTTTTAGCGAAAAACTGCGTTCAAACCGCCCTTCTGACAGTTCGCTGTGAACATTTCCGCCCAAACAGTAGTTTTCGATATTCTTCCAGAGGGTAAAAAAGCTCTTAAGCGCTTCCAAAAGTTCATTGCTTTGCGTACGAGTTGTAACTCTAAGCACTCCCTCTGCAATATCCCCATCTTTTGATAATTCGATACAATACCTTATCGTAGGATTGTATCGATATTGAAGCCGAGAATATACAGACATCATTGAGTCAGTCGGATCGCTCTGCACTCTAAACGGCGGCTTTGAAACCATAAGCCGTGCAAGTTCATCAAATATATCGCGGCGTTGACCATGAGGCGTCTGCATTGACAAATAATCTGCAATAATCTGATTGATAAGATTTGACCTGCTTATATTCATTGTATATCCTACCCTGTCAAGAGCAGCTACTAAATCATCATAAAGCAACAGACTATATAAACTTTTTTTCATATTTGCTCCAATTCCTGTATTTTATAAGTTTATTGTAGTATTATTTATTTAATTTGTCAACAATGTTATATAATTTATTATACAATTTAAATAATAAAATATACTAAGTTTCATAGATTGTATAGTATAAACGAAAAGCGGCTACCGATTTTCCGGAAGCCGCTTTAAATTTTTTTACTTTAATTGTGATCTTTGCATCCGTTCGTATTGCAATTACCTTCGTGATGTTCGCCGTGATGATCGCATGTCGCTTCAGAATCAAATACCAAATTTCCTTTTAAAAGCGACTCAACTGCAGCGTCTGCACTGCCAGTCACCCCGCCAAATAGTTCGATTTTTGCCTCTGCTAATGCGCGCTTAGCCCCGCCTCCAATGCCGCCGCAGATTAGAGTCGTTACATTGAGCCTTTTTAGCATTTCCGCAAGCGCTCCATGCCCGCTGCCATTCGTACTCACTATTGTGGCTAAGACAACTTCATTATTTTTAATATCATACACCTTAAAACTCTCTGTATGTCCAAAATGCTGGAACACCTGCCCGTCTTCATAAGTAACCGCAACTCTCACGCTATTTTACCTCGCTTTCAATCATGTTAATCATATTATCAAGCCAGCCTCCATCAAAGAGTTCGATCATGCCAGCGTCACAGGCAACGGCAAGTTTCGAATCAATTGGAATTTTAGACACTGTCTTAACGCCAAACTTTTCAGCAATTGCGTCTATATGACTTTCGCCGAATAATTTATATTCTTTACCGCAGTCCGGACATTTTACATAGCTCATATTTTCAACAAGCCCCAAAATCGGTATATTCATCATATTAGCCATATTAACTGCCTTTTCAACAATCATGCCAACCAATTCCTGAGGTGAAGAAACTATGATAACTCCATCAACAGGTATTGATTGAAACACTGTCAACGGTACGTCACCAGTTCCAGGAGGCATGTCGATAAACATATAGTCCACGTCTCCCCATATAACATCCGTCCAGAACTGCTTGACTGTACCGGCAATGATTGGACCGCGCCATACTACTGGATCGGTTTCATTTTCAAGAAGAAGGTTTAAAGACATCACAGAGATACCGGTCTTTGTCTTCGCAGGAAATAATCCCAATTCACTGCCGGATGCTTTTTCATGGATACCAAATGCTTTAGGTATAGACGGTCCGGTAATATCTGCGTCTAGTATAGCAGTTTGAAAACCTTTTCGCTGTGCCAATACTGCCATCATAGAGGTAACAATCGACTTGCCTACGCCACCCTTGCCGCTGACCACCCCTATAACTTTTTTTATGTGGCTCAGTTCGTTAGATTTCTCCCTAAAATCTGTTTTTTCCCCCGTTCTTTCATTACATTCGCTCTCGCAAGAAGAACAATCGTGTGAACATTCCTCACTCATTATTTTCATCTCCTAAATCTTGTTGACATCTTCTCTTATGACAATGATTGCAGCCGCATCCCGGCGGCTCGCCATTGCAAATAACGAAATCGCCGCCGTTGATGTGCAGCTCTTTTCCATTTACCAATGCTTCTGCCAGCTTTTTACGCGCGCTGTTGTATATAGCCTGTGCAGTGGTTCTGGCAACAGTCATAACTTCGGCGCATTCTTCCTGGGTCATGCCTTCCAAGTCTATCAAACGTATAGATTCATATTCATCTACAGTCATTAGAATAATGTTTCGATCTCGGACTTCTGTCTCTAATGGGCCAAAGCTTTGACTCATTGGCATACAGCATACACGCCGCCATTTTTTTGGTCTTGCCATATCTTTCACCACCCCATTATCGGCATATGCCATTTATATTTATTATACTTCTTTTTCGGCATATGTCAATAATCATTAATGTTAATTTACATTGGCATAAAAATGAACTAAAACAAAAACCGCTTGCTCAAAAGCAAACGGCTTTATATTTAATCAATTCTGACATCAGCAAAAACCGGGCAATGGTCAGATGCATCAAGCGCATCTTGCATTTCAACAGTTTCGTAAACAAAAATGTCTGCCCGTTCCCCCGTTAAAAGAATATGATCAATTGAATTATCATATGTACCTATGGGTTTAGGCGCATTTTTAAATGTATTCGTTTTTTCATCCCATTCCGGATAATTATGATGCCCCCCTGAATTAGATGCGTGTAAAGTTGCCGCATCATGCGTATCAGTAAAACCGTGTGCAAAAAGCTTGCTCATTGGCTCACTTCCGATAGTGCAGTTAAAGTCCCCTATGCAGAAAACAGGTACATTATAGTCTTTTAAAATCCCATCAGTAACAGCCTTTAACTCATCGCAATTATTAAGTCTTGCAGCATTGCCTGCCTCATCGCCAGTCCAGTAAAAATGCGTTGAGCATACGGCAAAACGGACATCCTCCACATGACTTTGAAACACCGCCCAAGTGATAGATTTTGAATTTTTGTCATTAAGCCCGCTGTATGAGTGAAATCCAGATTTAAGCACACTGTATTTATCACGAAGATACACCAGCGGAGTGTAATTGTTTAAATACTCCCCTGCTTCCACCTCCACCTCGGCATAACAGCTTGATATAAGCTCCGTGAGGTTAGGTATCTCTCCGCGAATTTTAGGCGAAAACTCCTGCATACCGATTACATCCGGCAACAAACTGAGAAAAACCTGCGCCAGCAAATCATCTCTGTTAGCAATTAAATTCGCACCACAGTTGCCCCAAACATTACTTGTCATTATGCGAATGAAGCCGTCTTCTTTAACATTCACGCTGTTCATTTGCATTTTCCTCTCTCTTTTTAATTACCTGCTTAATGTATCAAAGTACTCACTTATTGTCAATAACAACATATTTTAAAAATCCTTTCTTTTATTCGCCTTCGCTTTTATCCTGCGGCACATTCTTTTGAATTTTAACTAAGTTTTCAGCTTTTGCCTTGTTGAAATAAAACCCCGTCGCAGTCGCGAGTTCCGTGAAAACTGCCGGGATAAGATACTGGAACACGCTCATATCATTGGTCTTCCAAGACATAATACACGCAAAAACAGTCACAAATATGACGCCGCCCGTCACCCAGGTAAGTATCACTTTCGAGAATTCATATTTTCTTTTGCGTTTCTTCATTATGTAGCCCCCTTTGATACTATGATATCTTGTTCGCGTTCTAAATGTTCATTCAAGCAGTTACGTCCAGTTTTCGCTGATTCATAAGCCTTGACGCAGTGCCTACAATCGTGGCCATCCTTTCTTGTGGAAAGCTCCGCATCGACTGCCGCATTATACAAAAAAGCATCCCTTGCAAAAACGCATAAAAGATGCTTTTTTAATAGAAACTGTATTATTGTATTATAGTTTCCTAGGCTTGATATTAGCTTGAAGATTATTTAAAACCTCGCCAAAACGTTGAAAATGCACTACTTCCCTTTCGCGCAGAAACTTGATAATTTCATTTACATCAGGGTCATCTGAAAGTTTCAGTATGTTATCATATGTTGTACGTGCCTTTTGTTCAGCAGCCATATCCTCCATAATGTCTGTTATCGGATCACCTTTTGACTGAATATACGCCGCCGTCCAAGGAGAACCGGATGCAGAGGCAGGATATACGGCATTGGTATGATCTACGTAGTAAGCACCAACGCCCGATTTTTCAAAATCCTTTGCTCCTACTCCTGAAGTCAATTGATGAACAATTGCGCCGATTATTTCCAAATGGGCCAGTTCCTCTGTACCTATGTCATTTAATGTACCTTTGGAAATATCATCAGGCATAGAAAAACGCTGAGACAAATAACGCAACGACGCTCCAAGCTCGCCATCAGGGCCGCCATATTGTGTCAAAATGAACTGTGCGAGTTTGGGGTTTTTATTTCTAATTTTAATCGGATACTCTGTTTTCTTTTCATAAATCCACATATACTACACCTCGTCTATCTTTCCCATGGCCATGGGCTTTCGATCCATGTCCAATAGTCTTTGTTTGTTGCGTCGCTTGCCTTAAGCGGGCCGTAATTCTCAACGTATTCAGATTCTAGCTGTTTCGACTTTTCAACTGTCTCTTTAAACATGCGCAATGCACGTTTATCAGTCGGATGAGTGTCAAGATATAAATTCAAGTCTATTGCATAGAATTCATACTCTTGAATTTTACGTAAAAGACTTTCCTGCCTGTTACTCATTGGGGTAGTCCGCATTTCAGGCTGACGCATTTCGGGCTGGCGAATTTCCATTGGCTTAGCGTTTACTTCTTTTGATTCTCTCTTTTGGAGATATTCTTCCATAAAATCATCATATCCGTAATCTACCATGGTAAATATCCCTCCCTGCCGTAAACCCCATAAGGCAAATCCAATTCAGGGAAAATTGTTCCTCTTGTTAACGCCCTTGCTTCATCATAGACCTGCTGTAAACTTTGGTTTGGAACAGCGGCATATCCGAGAAACAATGTAGGCTGCCTATATCTCATAGTGTCTTCTTGTTTCATTTCGTTTATCATTAGTATATTTCATCCTTTCTACATGGATTGACAATAACACTATACGTGTAAAGAAATAAATTCGTTCCCTTTGACTGTTTGTAAAAAGCACAGTTTCTATCTTGAAAACAAAAAAATCCCCGCAGATAACGGGGATTTTTCTTCAATTAAAGATATAATTTTTTTATCATTGATTAAGCTTGTATTTCAGCATCATGGCTGAATTTGCTACAACCAGGACAGAGCCGGCATTATGAACAATTGCACCCATAGCCGGATTTAAAATTCCTGCTGCTGCAGCTGTAATTGCGAGGGCATTTATACACATAGATATAATAATATTGATTTTTATTGTACTCATTGTCTTTTTTGAGAGATCAATAAGCTCAGGCAGCCTTTCAAGCTCATCACTCATCAAAGCTATGTCAGCCGCCTCTATCGCTATATCAGTTCCCATCGCACCCATAGCAATACCTACGTTAGCTGTTGCTAGAGCCGGTGCATCGTTTACACCGTCTCCAACCATTGCAACGCTTGAATTCTCCATAAGCTTTTTGACGACGTTCACCTTATCTTCCGGAAGTTGTGAAGAATAAACATTTACAATATCTGTTTGAGTTGCAATAGCGTTAGCTGTTACTTCATTATCGCCGGTGATCAGCACAACATTTTTTATGCCCGCATTTTTTAGCTTTAAAACAGAATCCCGAGCATTTTTCTTTACGGTATCTGCAACAGATATAAACCCTAATAGATGTTTTTGATCAGATACAAGTAAAACAGTTTTTCCGTTTTTCTGCTGTTCCTGAACCTGTTCTTTTTCATCCTCTGATATAGCAATGCCGTTTTCCTCCATAAGGCGGATGTTGCCAACAAATACGGGATAACCTTTTATATTGACAGATATACCTTTGCCGGAGTGCATTAGAAAGTTATCAGCAGGAAGTGTTTCAATACCTTTTTGTTCAGCGAATCTAATGACAGCTTGCCCAAGATGATGTTCGCTAAGACGCTCTGCACTTGCCGCAAGACTTATGAGTTCATTTTCTCTTGAGCCATTGAAGCATAAAGTGGAAACTACGGCTGGCTTTCCCTCTGTAATAGTCCCTGTCTTATCAAATGCGATCGCCGTAATCCTGCTCATAAGTTCAAGAGCTTCGCCTGATTTTATAAGTATTCCTTTTTTGGTTGCGTTCCCGATTGCCGCCATCATTGCGGTAGGCGTTGCAAGCACCAGTGCACATGGGCAAAAAACAACAAGCACTGTAACTGCTCTTTGAATCTGGTTATAATACTGGCTCCCGGTTTTATGATGGCTTGCAAGTATAACCATTCCTTGGCTCAGTGAGGCGCCGCCAAAATAAACAAGGATTGCAATAAAGAGTGCAACCGGCACAATATATCCAGCCCATTTGTCCGCAATCCTTACTACACGTGCTTTCTTTTCTTCGGCTTCTTTGACAAGGCTGATCATCTTGCCAAGAGAAGAATCTGCGCCAATCTTTGTTGTTTCGATTTCAATAGCACCGTGCTGATTAATTGTCCCGACAAAAACTTCATCTCCGGCCGTTTTGGCAACAGGCATCGACTCGCCTGTCATAACTGCCTGATTTACCGAAGTTTCTCCACTTAAAATTTTGCCGTCAACAGGAATCGTTTCACCCGGCTTTACCAAGATATGATCACCGATATTCACCTGAGACGCTGAAATAACTTTTTCGGTTCCATCCACCAGAACTCTTGCAGTCTTTGGCGCTAGACTTATCAGACCTGATAATCCTTCTCTTGCCTTTCGCATAGTGCTGTTTTCCAGAAGTTCTCCGACCATCATTATAAACGCCACTTCGCCGGCAGCAAAATAAGCATTGATATAGACAGCTGCGATAAGCGCAAGCGAAACAAGAACACCAGCTTTTATATCAAGCCTAGTAAATAATCCATAAATCGCCATCCAAAGCATAGGAGTGCCCGATAATATAATTGCAATCCATGCAATATCAAATTCAAAACCAAATAACGAAAACTTAACTTTTAAAAGACTTAAGACCAGTGTAATACCTGAAATGATCGTAAAAATCATAGTTCTGAAATCATGGTCATACCAAAAACGGAGAAGGTATCTCTCGTACTTTGATTTTCCCGAGTTATAGCGTAAAGACCCGCAAGACCCACACATATGTGTTTCAATCGAGTTCTCCTGACCGCAGGAAGAGCATGTCCAAACCCTCTTGTCGTCTCTAAACCTATGTATAAGTGTTTTATGTACAGTCGCTCCTAAAAGCACAATAAAAACTCCTTTACAGATTATAAGAGTTAAAAAACCAGGAAGTACATATTTAGCATTAGGATCCATACTGGCGCGTTCCCAGATATCCACATCAACAACCGCCATAAAAACCGTAAGCACCATAGTTGTAGTGGCAGCTATGTTTCCAAAAAAATGGCTTTTTTCAAACTTGGTAACGGCCAAAACAGCATAAATGGCGTAAAGTATAGGAATCAGCATCATGGTATAAAAAATTAATGTAAAATCCCTAAATACTTTCATCATTTCTTCAGCAACTTTATCATTGCCTATATGCGCCTTAAATGCATCCATATTTCCTAGATACCTGACTAGATCCCATAACGTGAATTTATAAGTATAAATCATGTTATTATAGCGAAACGGCATTTTAGTCCAGTAAAACGCAAAAAAAGATACAAGAACGAACAATGCAGAAGCGATGCAGCCGAATTTAAACCAGGTTTTTGCATTTGATTTTCTCAAACAATCATCCCCATAAAAAGACCTTTTTAATGTATATTAACATAGTAAACATCATTTTACAAGGCTGAAAATATGGTTTAGTTCTTATAACATTTCAGCATAGCATTTACTGCAATAACCATACATTTCAACTTTATGCCCGACAACATGAAAATTATTTTCAGTAAGCTCAGGCGTAAAGATTTCAAGCGGGCAGTTTTGAAGGGCAATCCTCTTATGACAATGTATACAGACCGCATAATGCTTATGTTCATTCCTGTTAATCTCGTAAAGCATTATACCCTTGTCAATTAACGTTGTCCTACTAACAAAGCCTTTTTCAGCCAACAGCTCAAGTACTCTGTACACTGTTGACAGCCATACTGGCGCAGTTGACTGATCGATTTTTTCATATATATCAAGAGCCGTAAGCGGTGTATCTGCATTTTTTAAAATAGTTAAAACACATTCACGCTGTCTTGTCTTTTTTATTCCGTCAGGCCATTTATCATCAAGCATTATTACCCACTCCCCTATGAAATATAGATTGTATAATCATAATAAAAACAAGTGAAATAACTCCCACAAGAACAATTGTTGCACCGGGCTTTAGGCTTGCGTAATATGAAATAAATAATCCTGCTATTGTAAACAATATTCCAAAAGCTACTGAATAAATTACAGTCTGCCTGTAACTTTTTCCAAACCGCATACCGCATGCAACAGGTAATACCATCAGCGAAGAGACAATCAGCGCTCCAACTGTTCTAGCCGCAGCTGAGACTGTTACGGCTGTTAAAATCGTAAAAATAAAATTAACAGTTTTTACTGGGATTCCAGCAAGCTTTGCTGCCTGTTCATCATAAGCAACATAAAAAAGCTCTTTAAATAAAAAGATAAACGATAACATAACGGCAATGCTTACAGCAATAACCATAATCAGTTCAAAATCACTTATAGCAACGATACTGCCAAATAGAAAGCTGTTAAAATTTGCAGCGTTTTTAACGAAACCCGACAATACGCCGGCAAGCCCTATGCCGGCTGACATGATTATTGCTATAGACATCTCAGAAAATTTAGGGATCCTTTTTCTTATTGCCTCAATACTCAGAGCGGCGGCGATACATGCTACAACGGCTCCCAAAATAGGATTGATATTTAAAATAAGTCCTGCCGCAACGCCCGCAAGTGATGTATGCGATAAAGCGTCTCCGATCATGGAAAGTCTTTTTTGTACGACAATAATTCCTATGCATGGGATTATTGTTGCAAGCAATATTCCGACAATAAAGGCACGTCTCATAAAATCATACTGAAATAGCGTCATATTAATTTATCCCCGTTCTGCTGTCTAAGCGGGTGTTTATGCTTATGTTTCAGTTCGCTTGCAAGCTCATCGCGAGCTAATTCTACAAGCGATCCATCTTCAATGCATAACATCCTGTTTGTAATATTTGAAACACGTTCTGTATCATGAGTAACCATTAATACCGTCATCCCATCGTGATTAAAACCTCTAAGCAAGTCATAAAGCATCTCAACCGACTTCGCATCTACCCCTGTGGTAGGCTCGTCCAAAATCAAAAGCTTTGGCTTGTTTACCAGCACCCTTGCAAGCATAACTCTCTGCCGCTGTCCGCCAGACATTGTGCTTACAAGCTGTTTTGCATGTTCACGCATTCCAACCATTTCAAGAGCGTCAAGTGTCATTGCAGTATGCTGTTTTTTGGGAAAATGCAGCAGCCCTATTTGTGAAAACAGGTTTGCTTTTACGACTTCCTCTGCAGTGGCAGGAAATCCCCCTGCACTCGTACCGCTGTTTTGCGGAACGTACCCAATTTTCGTCCAGTCAGTAAAAGTATGCGCATCTTTTCCAAACAATTTTATCCTTCCGGACGCTGGTTTAATTAGCCCTAAAAGGAGTTTTAGAAGAGTGCTTTTGCCTGACCCGTTTGAACCTATAATACCTACAAAATCCCCTTCATTAATTGCAAAGTTGACCTGTTCCAAAACCGGCTCGTCACCATATCTGAAACAAAGGTTTTCTGCCTGTGCTATTACTTCCATTTTATCACCTTAAACCTTGTGAAAGCGCCGATAAGTTGCTTCGCATAACTGAAAAGTATTCAAGACCGGATGCCTGCTGATCATCAGTAAGTCCTTCCACAGGATTGAGAGCCATTGTATTAGCCCCAGTTGCATCTGCAATTGATTTCGCGACCTTAGGATTAATTAGATCTTCATAATATATAACCTTAATATTATTCTTCTTTACATAGTCTATTATCTCAGCCATTTTAGCCGGATCAGGCTCAGAATCAGCTGTGAGCCCCTCAATTGCGACCTGATTTAACCCATATGCAGAACATAAATAGCCAAATGCCTGGTGGGCAACAATTACATCTTTACCTGGCAGAGTCGAAAGTGTATCTTTAAACTCTTTATCAAGTTCATCAAGCTGTCTTGAACAATCGCTGTAATTCTGCTCATAAAAATCCTGATTTTGAGGGTCAGCCTTTTCAAGTGCATTTTTTATGTTTTCCATTTCGATTTTGGCGTTTTGCGGATTTAGCCAAACATGTGGATCACTTTGCGTTTCAGCTTTTCCTTCTGACTTTTCAGTCAAAAGTTCAATCCCTTTTGAGACTTCGGATATAACTATATTTTTATTTTTAATAGATTTAGTTACTTTTTCCGCCCATTGTTCCATACCCGCGCCGTTATATAAAAAGACGTCCGCTTTTTCCAAATTAGCAATATCGGTTGATGCCGGCTCCCAGTCATGCGGCTCGGTCCCTGATGGAACTATACATTTTAAATTTATTCTATCGCCGCCTATTTTTTTTGCAAAGTCATATACAGGATATATACTGGCATAAACTTTTATCTCTGTTTTTCCTGCCCCATTCATCTGATTACCTGTTGAACATCCTGTAAACGCTAACGTCAAACATATAGACAATAAAAAAGAAATCGATTTTTTCATTTAATCCTCCTAAATGCAAATTATTCGCATTCGCATTTATTTTATAACTCTTTCCATTCATTGTCAATATGCTATTCGTAAAAAAATAAAGGCACCGAAATTCGGTACCTTTATTTTTTCTATTAAACATTTGGTTCAAGCAATCCGTAACCGCCATCGTTTCTTCTATATACAACGTTTACTTTATCAGTTTCTGCATTATGGAATACGAAAAATGTATGGTCGAGAAGGTTCATTTGAAGTATGGCCTCGTCAACATTTAAAGGTTTCGGGCTAAATTTCTTGACTCTGAGAACATCAAAATCTTTCTCCTCTTCAACTGGTGTTTCAAATCCTCCGGCAAAGGCGCCCTCTTTAAGCCGCCTTTCAAGTCTGGTTTTATTCTTGCGTATTTGTCTTTCCAGTATATCTTCAATAGAATCAAGTGCAGGGTATAACTTCGGAGCAGTCCTTTCTGCTCTAAAAATCATGTCCTTATAGTAAACAGTAACCTCAATAGAAACGCCTAATTTAACTTCGTAAACTTTGACTTGGGCAACGGTGTCTTCGCTGAAAAATTTGTTGAGCTTGGTAAGTTTCTTTTCAATGTGCTCTGCTGCATTTTTAGGCAGTTCATATTTTCCCAATACAGTAATGTTGATTTCCATAAATGACACCCCTTTTGCTTTTTATATCTATCTTTTGTCAGTGAAGGATTGTTATTCCCTCAAATTCATTTTAACGCAACAAGGGTACAATGTCAAATGGTTTCCTCTTTGTGGCGGGACACGTAACACCCGATATTAACAGCAACGGGAAGCCCGGCAATATGTGTAGGAAATGCTTTGATGCGCACTCCGAGAGCAGTTGTTTTCCCGCCTAAACCGGCAGGTCCTATGCCGGTCTCGTTAATGGCAGAAAGCGCATCTTTCTCCATTTCTGCATAAAAAGAGTCTGAATTTGGACAGTCTAACGGTGTAATAAGAGCCTGCTTTGCAAGTACCGCACATTTTTCAAATGTGCCACCGATACCAACGCCGACTATGATTGGAGGGCATGGATTACTTGAGGCCTTCTTTACAGTATCAGTAATGAATGTCAATATATCGTCACGAGTCGCTGATGGTGTAAACATTTTAAGGGCACTCATATTCTCACTGCCAAATCCTTTTGGGGCGACGATTACACGAACCCGGTCACCCGGCACAATTTCTGTATGAATTACAGCTGGGGTATTATCACCGGTGTTTTTACGTCTTAACGGGTCCTCTACAACAGACAGCCGCAAATATCCATTTAGATAACCTTTTCGCACACCTTCGTTTACTGCGTCATAAAGGTTTCCGTCTGTAAAATGAACATCCTGACCAATTGACAAAAATACCACTGCCATACCGGTGTCCTGACAAACTGGAAGATTCATTTCAGCCGCGGCATCCATGTTATCACATATAGTTTGCATAACGTCGCATGACAATGCTGATTCTTCATTTTTAGACGCATCTCTTATTGCTTTCTCAATATCAGCCGGAAGTTTAAGATTGCTTTCAATGCAAAGTCTTTCGACTGTTTGAGTAATAATATTTACATTAATTTCTCTCATATTTTCCTACTTTACCCGTTTGCCATTCACCGTAATAAAAATCGTTTTAGCCATTATATCAAGCGGATCCCGATCAAAAACCACAATGTCCGCATCTTTTCCTACAGTAATTGATCCAACTCTTTCATCAATCCCGGAAATAACAGCGGCATTTATGGTTATCGCCCTTAAGGCTTCCTCTTTTTCCATACCGGCTTTAACCGCTAAAGCGGCTGCAAGTGGCAAAAACTGCTGAGGCAACACCGGGTGGTCAACGGTAATAGCAGTAGTTACTCCGGCTTTAGATAATACAGCAGGCGTTTCAAAAGACTGATTTTTCAGTTCCGGTTTGCTGCGCGTGGCAAGGCTTGGCCCTACGATAGCCCTTGCGCCCTCCTTAGCAAGTATATCCGCTATAAGATGCCCCTCAGTGCAATGGGTAATTACATATTTAATTTTAAATTCTTTTGCGATCCTTATCGCTGTGAATATATCATCTGCCCTGTGAGCATGGAACTGCGCAAATATTTTGCCCTCCAAAAGAGGAAGAATTGCTTCACTTTTTGCATCATACTCAGGACGATCGTCCTTATTCTTTTTCCGCTTGCCTTCTGCATACTCAACCGCTTTAGACAACGTTTCTCTAATAATTGCAGCAGTTGCCATCCTCGTTTTCGGAGCGTTTCCCTTTTCAGTAAAACTGATTTTCGGATTCTCTCCGAGAGCAAATTTCATGCAAAGAGGAGCCTTGATCAGCATATCTTCAATCCTGCGTCCATAAGTTTTAATGGCGGCAAATTGCCCAGCCACAGGGTTGGAACTGCCGGGTCCGGTTACAACAGTAGTAACTCCTCCGTCAAGTGCTTCTGTAAATGCAAAATCCATTGGATTTATTGCGTCAACTGCGCGCATATTAGGTGTTGACGGATCTGTGTTTTCATTGCCGTCATCACCTTCAAACGCAAGCCCATCCTCCCACATGCCGATATGTGAATGTGCGTCCACAAATCCTGGTAATGCCAGAGCACCCTTTGCATCAAATTTATTACCTGAATTATTTAAAGTATCCGGAATATCATCCATATTTCCGACAGCGGAAATCTTGCCGTTTTTGATATAGATATATCCGTTTTCGATCGAAGTTCCGTCCATTGGCAATATATGTGCATTAATGATTAACATTTTTCCTCCAAAAAAATAAAACTTTTTCAGAAAACCTGTTGACATATTATGTAAGTCGTGTTAATATATAGCTGTTGTTTACTCCCTTCATTTGCCCTTTCATTGTTTTGTTTTCCTTTGCGGCCGGCAAGAATGCCGGTCTTTTTATTTTATAAAAAAGAACAAACAGTAAAGAAAACAGCCCGAAAAGCGCCGGATGATCCAGCGTTTAACGGGCTTTAAATATTTACTAACCTCTTTTTTTATATGAAGTGCCACGTTTTGATTCAAAATTCCGTCTGATCGCGGAGATTTTTTCATCACTGTCCTGTTTAAAACGGCTCATCATATCCTCAAATCCCGTTTCTGTCTTCCTTGACCAGTCAATATCATCAGGCACTCCGCTGAAAACCCTGACCGGGCGCGGAGCACGTTTTTGCTGTTTATTTTCCGTGAGCTGTTTAATTGATAAGCTAATTCTGCCTTCGTTATCTATAGATATAACTTTAGCCTTAACCGTATCTCCCTCTTTTACGTAATCACGGATTTCCTTTACATACTCATTTGAAATTTCGGACACATGAATCATGCCTGACTTTCCGTCCGGCAGTGCGACAAAAGCGCCAAACTTTGTAATGCCGGTTATTTTCCCGTCAACCACCATTCCGACTTCGAACCCCAAATAAATGTCCCCCTTGTTTAATATACATATTTAACAGCCATAAGCTGTAACTGACCCATTACTGCCCTGTAACATTGACGAAGATACGCTCATCGGGAGTGGCAAGTCCCAATTTGTCTCGAGCTATCTGCTTGATCTCATCCTCAGTCAGCTTATGATCGATATCCTGCTGTAGATTCTCATTCTGACGTTGCTGTTCCTCAATTTTCACCTTGTAATCAGCAATTTCAGCACGTTTTCCGTGAATCTCCATCTGAAGATTTACAAGTTTATATGCGGTATAGATTATAAATGCCGCCAGACACAGTTTAACAATCCATCCGCTTTTTTTACGTTTCATTTTCTCCTCCGCGTGACTTTACGCGCCGTTTTTTAACACGTGGTTTACGCCCAAACATATGAAACGGGTGAGTAATAAAATACACCCGCCTTACGGTTTTTCTCTTATACCGAACCATAAGTGGCTTAGTAGCCATTGATACTATTATAATCGGCATTGCCACGATATGCAAAAGAAATTTTATAATTTTTTTAATTTGTATAATAATTATTTTCGCGCTTGACATAATTAGAATACTCAAGGACATAAAATAGATAACTGCGCCAAGAGCTGTCCCAATAAATGTGTACATTCTGACTTCGCCGCTCGTGAATACAAACAAGAACAAAAGCACTGCAACAGCACATATTATCCAGAATAACATGTCCTCGATAAAAACGCCAATGCCCTTCGTCCG
This sequence comes from Bacillota bacterium, assembly GCA_030705925.1. Lineage (NCBI taxonomy): Bacteria > Bacillati > Bacillota > Bacillota bacterium. The sequence goes on along the minus strand of JAUZPM010000002.1, from coordinate 28,134 downwards.
CACGGCAATACGAAGTATTCGGAATATATCGTAAATAAATCCAAGCACGAAGCCAAGTGCAACTGACAGAAGAAATACTACAGCCTGGTTGGCAACCGACAGCTCCATACTATTTAATCAACCGTGAGAAGAAGCCGCCTTTTTTGCTCTCCTGCGCGGTATATTCCAGACTATCAATTTCCCCCTCGATCTGCACATCTCCACTCTCAACGTTCAGCCGATTAATATGTAAATCTGTCCCGCTAACAACTAGTTCGCCTGCAACTGTATAAAGTGATACGCTCTCGTCGTCAAAGCTGTCCACATCTTCTACCCCAGAAATACTAACCAAGTGTCTGTTTTCAAGAATTATATTATGCGCTGTTTTTTGGGTTTTCTTTTCTTCCGCCATGTCCTTTATCCTCCTTAGTTTTATTACTAAAGAGTATGATACAGCGCTTGCTATTATTCCTTGTGCCTGTCAAGCTGACTTATATAAATCCTGACAATTATTTCGTAAAGCAGCAAAATACAAACAGCCGCTAAAAGAGTGTAGATTATTTTGTAAAAAAGTATATTACAACTATAAGCCGCCGTTAATCCATATGAATAATCTTCTTCAGAAATTTTTAATGGAAACAGTATATTTGAAAAATAAAACGAAAATATTTTTGTGATATAGCCTGCCGCCATAAATATAGCAGTTGTGATCCAATACTTCACTGAAGTCAGAATATATTTAAATGTATTAATTCTATAAGTTGATGCCAATACAAAAGCAACAGCAAGCGAAATAAATAACCAGTTTAAAAGCATATATACGATCTGTAATAAATCACCGGCATTGCTGTAAAAGTTTATTACTGACAAACAAATACCCGGTATAACGTAAAATAGAATGACAGCGCAGAAAGAGCAAATAAAATATTTTAACGACACTTTTTGTGCGCTTACATTTCCATCATGAATTTTTCTAAACAAACCTGCTGAAACAGATAGTGTTAAAGTTAATACTGCGATTACCAATAATAACGTTAATGATTTAATAATGACGCTTGTATGATCCGACATATACATTAAATCTACTATTATTCCAGAAAATATATCTAACCCTAAAAATAAAAAAATCATTACGCCGACAGCCAAAACAATAAAAAACCAATAATTTTCTTTAATATCCCTAAACGATTGTTTAAAAATGCTGTCTTTCACAGAGATTTCCTCCCTTTCGTCTTATAGTATCATCATCTAAAAGCAGTGTCAACAGCATGTGCAGATTTTTACAGGTTATTAATTACAGGTCGGATACGTAAAGCAATCAATATTGCAATAATACCTGTAATTAAATCTTCTGGAATAAACAATGCCGCGCCATACCATAACGTCTTTCCGATTGACATTGACGTTCCCAGATATAAGTTTTTTATAATGTATAAATGAATAACACCCGGTATATATACTGCAATAATCGTTATGATCAAAGCTAAAAAATAACCTAGAAAAGATGGTTTCTTTATTCTTTCCGTAATAAACCCAGCAACAAACGAACCGCAAATAAACCCGAAAAGATAGCCAAAACTGGGCTGAAATACATATCCTAAACCACCGCCTGTTGTAAACACCGGCAGGCCAATAAGCCCGATTGCAACATAAAGTGCCTGAGAAATAGCTCCTAGACGTGATCCCAACAAAACACCTGAAAGAACCACAACAAAAACCTGCATTGTAAACGGGACTATAGGTGAAGGGATTTTTATGAATGCAGACACAGCCGACAGTGCCGCAAACATCGCACATAGCGCCATATTCTTAATATTAAACTTTTTCATTCTTTATTCATTATACTGATCTCACCGTAAGTCAAAGTTTCGCGTTTGCCGTCCGGCAGTTCAACAACAAGCCCGCCTTCCTCATCAAGCAAAACAGCTTTTCCCTGTCGCTTTGTGTTTCCTGAAATTATATCTATTTCCTTTCCCAAAACGCAAAGACGCTTTTTATATAGGTCAAGTACTTCTTTTTTATTATTTTCAAATAAAAACATACTGTACAATTTTTCATATTGATTTAAAATCTCAGCGATAAGCCGGCAACGGTTAACCTTCGTTAAGCCCTCCTGTGATAAAGATACCGCAATATCACCGACATTTTCGCTAAAATCCTTTTTGTCTGTAGATACGTTAATTCCAATACCAACAACGACATATTCAAGATGATGACTTTCACCTTCAACAGATGCTTCAGTAAGTATTCCGCACAGTTTTTTACCTGAAAGTAAAACGTCATTTACCCATTTTATCTCTGGAATTAGCCCTGATATTTTTTCAACTGCCTCTGAAACTGCTACAGCAGCGGAAATGGTATAAAATCCCATATCTCTAGCAGGGATGTTTGGACGTAGAACTATGCTTAAGTAAATCCCTTTCTTTGCCGGAGATTCAAACTTTCGTCCAAGCCTGCCTTTTCCTGCTGTCTGCTCTTCGGATATGACAGTAAAACCATGAGGTGCGCCCGATGCAGCCTCTGCTTTTGCATAATTGTTTGTTGAATCAACAGTTTTTAATATTGCAATATTCCTGCCGATTTCATTAGTAGCAAGATGGGCTTTTATGGCTTCTTCACTTAGAGTATCATCTTCGCTGTTTAAACAGTATCCCCTGCCATGAATGCTCTCTATCTCAGTGCCCTCAGCTATCAGATGCCTAATCTCTTTCCAGACCGCTGCGCGTGTAACCCCTAATTCCCGGCTGATTTCTCCTCCAGAGATAATCTTGCCCCGGCTCCTGTTTAAAATAGCATATATTTTTTTATCTAACATATCATCACCCAAAAACATTATACCCCAAAGGAAAAGCGGTGTAAACTAATTCTCATAAACTAGTTTACACCGCTTTTTAATAACTTAGCTGAATTTTTAGATAATTATATTGTGGCCTTGTTTTCTTCCATTTCGGAAACCATCCCATCGCTTTCGTATAATGGCACATCAAGCATATTCGGGTGATTGAACAGTCTATCCAGCAGCTTAAGTGTTTTTGACAGGTAATATCCGTCACAGATACGTTCATCTACGACAACACCGATATTGGTGCATTTTTTAACAGCAACTTCACCATCAACAGCTTCTGGAATTCTTACTCGTTTACCAAGCGTTATAAATACACTTGTTGTTCCAAAGTCGTAAATATGATGGTATATATAGTCAAGATTGATTGAGCCAAGGTTAGAAAAGAATGCAGTCGTATGGAAAGGACTTAGCTTAATCAAACTTTTTGGCAAAACGCCCATTCTGTCCATCCATTTGGCAAAACCGACAAAGGCTCTAAGTGCAATATGTGGGACAAATTGAAACACTTTTACAAGCAAATCTGTATCGTTTTGTCCTTCGGCCTGCTTATTGAAAGTAATTTCATCCTGAATCTTCCTTGATATTTCCTCCATAGTCTCGTTGCCGGTAAAACCTATTTTAACAGTTGTTTCCGGGGCATCATCAGACATCGCCTTTTTTACAGCAAAAGAAATGAATATTCCTTTACGCTGATAAAGCCTGCCGCCTGCAATGAACCTGTTAAGGTCGGGTCGCAGAGCAAATATCCTTACTAAAGACGCTATCACCACATCCATGTACGTATAGCGCAAACCGTTTTCACGCTTTTCCCTGATATAGTTATCAATGGCGTCGGTGTTGATGGTAATCTTATGGAATACCTGGGCATCACTACGACGCGTCATTATAAGCGGAATAACCGAAAACATTGGATCCTCCGGCTTAACCAGCTTACCATCACTTCTAAATCCCAACATAAGGATATCCCCCTTCATTACCGTTATTTTATTTCGTGCCGTCCTTCTATTGCACGAAGCAAAGTGTTTTCGTCTGCATATTCTAGTTCTCCACCTATAGGAATACCAAAAGCAAGCCGCGTGACTGTTACACCTAGAGGGCTAAGGAGTCTTGCAATATACATTGCGGTTGCCTCTCCCTCAATGGTAGGATTCGTCGCCATAATCACCTCACGAACCGTCCCACCCGACAGACGTGAAAGTAATTCTTTTACCCTGATATTATCAGGGCCTATACCATCTGCTGGCGAAATAAGGCCATGCAAAACGTGATAAAGTCCCCTGTATTCCTTGGTTTTTTCAAACGCCTCAACATCCTGAGCATCCTCAACAACACATATCGTCGTCTTGTCACGCACAGGGCTGTCACAAATTGCACAAACCTCCGTATCCGAAATATTCTGACAGACCTTACAGTATCTAACGCTTTCTTTTACATCTTTCACGGCTTCGGCAAAAGCTAAAGCCTCGTCTTTCGACATTCCGATAATGGCAAAAGTCAGCCGCTGAGCTGTTTTCCGCCCGATTCCGGGAAGACGTGCGAATTGTTCAACAAGTTTAGCAACCGCAGGCACCTGATATTGCATATCTTACCCCCTGCAGTTAAAACATTCCGGGAAGGTTCATACCGCCAGTTATAGATGCCATCTCTTTTTCAGCTTCCGCTTCCACTTTATCCGCCGCCTCATTAACAGCAGCAACTATTATATCCTGGAGCATTTCTATATCATCAGGGTCGATAACCTCAGGGGTTATTTCAACTGATTTTAAACGTTTTTTTCCAGTCATAACGACTTTGATTGCACCGCCGCCGCCAGTGACTTCATACTCTCGTTCTTCAAGTTCACTTTGAAGGGCGGCCATATCCTCCTGCATCTTTTGCGCCTGTTTTATTATGTTATTCATATTGCCCTGGCCGCCTTGATTGAACCCCGCAGGTAGTCTTGCTTTCATTTTTCTAAGTCCGCCTTTCAGTATGCTATTTATTCATAAAATTTTGAGCATTTTTTAAAAATTGTTTTCTATTATCATCGGCTGTGCTTTTTTCACCGGCTTCATCAATTTTTTTCACTTCAATTTCAAGCTTCAGTCCGCTTATTCCTGCAACTTTCTCTTGTATTTCACTTATCGTAGCCCTATTTTCAGATAATGTTTTATAAGTCAGCGGGCTAAAGGTAGCTATAATAAGTTTTCCATCTTTCACTGCAACATTTGAACGTTTTAGCGAAGCCGATAATGATGGATGAAGCGAAGCAAGCACTTCCGGCCAAAATTCAGGGTCACCGTCTTTTATCATCGTTGGTTTTACTGCAGTCTCAACTTTCGGCGACTCAGGCACTCTTTTTTCATTATTCGAATCTGTATCCCACGGTGGAGCATCATCCGTATGCGGAGCCTTTTTAGAAGGTTTTGCAACTGTTACAGTTTCAGGTTTTGTTTCAACAAATGCCTTGTTTAAAACTGAACAAAGCTTAAACAGAGTCATTTCAAGTTCGATTTTTTTATTGGCACTTTTAATTATATTATCATTCTCACGCTGAAGAATATTTATAAGAGAAAGAAGATGCTGTACACTGAAACATTCTGAGAATGACCTGATCGTGTCCCATTCAGCGGGCGGCGATAACAAAAGCCCCTGCCAGGCGTTGCATGTTTTAACTATCAGAATATCTCGAAAATATGACGACAGCTCGTCTGCGACAGTTTCAAGCGACTTACTTGTTCCTTCAAGAGCTGCAATCGCCTGAACCGCGTCTTCAAAACTTTCTTTTGCTACTGCAGCAGCAAGGTCTTTAAGATAGCCCCTATCACCGATTCCAGTAATATCTGCAACCCGTTTATAGGTGACGCTCCCGCCTGAAGCGCACTGATCCAGAATAGACAAAGCATCTCTCAGAGCCCCGTCTGAAAGCCTGGCGATCAGGGTAAGCGCTTCATGGTCTTCTTTAAAGCCCTCAGAATCACAGACCTGCTTAAGCCTTTTTTCTATTACTTCGTTTGGTATTCTATGAAAATCGAATCTCTGGCACCTTGAAAGAATCGTTGCAGGCACCTTTGCAAACTCGGTTGTAGCAAGAATAAATATAACATGCTCAGGGGGTTCTTCCAAAGTTTTTAAAAGCGCATTAAATGCCCCCGTAGATAACATATGCGCCTCATCAATAATATACACCTTATACTTCGATCTTGCAGGTGTATATTGAGTTTCCTCACGTATTTCTCTTATATTATCGACACCATTGTTTGATGCTGCATCGATTTCAGCAACGTCGATGTTGCTTCCGTTTGTAATGCTTTTGCAAGATTCGCACTCATTACAGGGATTGCCGTTGTTCGGATTCTCGCAGTTAACTGCTTTTGCAAGTATCTTTGCAAGCGTTGTTTTTCCCGTTCCGCGTGTCCCGCAAAAGAGATACGCATGAGAAATCTTATTATCGGCTACTTCCTTTTTTAAAAGTGGTACAATATGTTCCTGACCCGAAACCTCATCAAAAATCTGAGGCCGCCACTTGCGGTACAGTGCCTGGTACATATTGTCACCTCCATTGAAAGCAAAGTGCCTTGATGTCACATAAAACCGCGCAGTCCGCTTCGAAAATAGGCTATACACGGAACGCTCGGTAGATGCTCAAGGCAGGGATACTCATGGCACATCAAAAGATCTGCTTAATGCTGCTCGGTTCCCCGCCTGACATAGTTCACAGTTTTTGATTGCATAAGGCCTGCCTCTCAACGCACCATACCACGCGGCAGCTGCACAGTCGATTACCTCAGTTCGGACGTTCGCCCCTGCTATAGCGGATTGCAGGTACAGGGCACCGCTGACTCCCCGGTTAGCGCGGCTTTATCTGTCATCAAGGCTTTGCTTTATACTTTACTTATTATACGTTTTTTATTCCTTCAAGTCAATACAAAGAGTTTTAACTAAGTATCCTTGATATGGAACCAAAGATACCTATGCCCAATCCTTTTTTTAATTGAAAAGGCGGGAATAATGGTATATAATACATAAGATAAATATTTAATTTGAGGTAAAAAGTTAATGGACAACAAAAAAACCGTATTCAGCGGTATACAGCCCAGCGGTAAAATAACACTTGGAAATTACCTTGGAGCTGTTAAAAACTGGGTGAGTATGCAGGATGAGTATAACTGCATTTTTTCTGTTGTGGACATGCATGCCATCACAGTTCGTCAAAACCCCGCCGATTTAAGGCGCCAGACACTTGAACTGTACGCGCAGCTTATATCCTGCGGCATCGATCCCGTTAATAACGACAATACGCTTTTATTTATACAAAGCCATGTTCCTCAGCATGCAGAACTTTCATGGATTTTAAATTGCTACACGATGTTCGGTGAACTTTCCCGAATGACCCAATTTAAGGATAAATCTGCAAAAAATGCCGACAATATTAACGCAGGTCTGTTCACCTATCCTGTTCTAATGGCGTCAGACATACTTTTATACCAAACGGATGCTGTTCCTGTTGGAGAGGATCAAAAACAGCACGTTGAAATCTGCCGGGATGTGGCAACAAGATTTAACGGAGTTTATGGTGACGTTTTCAAAATTCCTGAGCCTATAATTCCAAAAGTAGGCGCACGGATCATGAGTCTTGCTGAACCTGAGCGCAAAATGTCTAAGTCGGATAGCAATGAAAACGCGTTTATTTTGCTTATGGATAAGCCTGACGTTATCGCCCGCAAATTCAAAAGAGCAGTTACCGACAGCGATACTCAAGTCATTTATAAAGAAGGCAAACTCGGAATAAACAACCTAATGACTATTTACAGTATTGCGACCGGCAAAAACTTTCAAGAGATCGAAGCTGAATTTGACGGTAAAGGATACGGCGAATTCAAAAGCTCGGTTGGTGAGGCCGTTGTTGAGATGCTCCGACCGCTTCGTGAAAAGACAGAAGACCTGCTAAAAAATAAGGATTATCTTGAGTCGTTATATAAAGAGTCAGCTAGAAAAGCTTCTTGGATAGCTCAAAAGACCCTTTCAAAAGTTCAGCGCAAAATCGGTTTTATTGAAAGGAAGGGTGTTTAATGTTCCCCCTTCGGTATATTTATGTTGTAATAGCATTTGTTGCGGCAGCTTTTATATCTTTTTTGCTTACACCTGTCGTAAAATCTTTCGCTCAAAAAGTAGGTGCGATTGACGTTCCTACAGACAGCCGGAGAATGCATAAAAAACCTATTCCGCGTCTTGGCGGACTTGCTATATTTTTCGGTTTCTTTTTTACAGCTCTGCTAATGGTTGATCTGACAACCCAGATGCGCGCAATACTTATCGGCGGTGTGATAATTCTAGTGCTTGGAATATTTGATGATATATACAGGCTTGACGCCATGCCGAAATTTATCGTACAAATCGTGGCTGCTCTTATCCCCGCTTTATCCGGCGTGGAAATCAATTTTTTCTCAAATATAAATTTATTTTCAAATAACCCTTACTTAAATCTTGGCGTGCTGACTGTTCCGATTACAGTATTTTGGATAGTAGGCATTACGAATGCTGTTAACTTTGTAGACGGACTTGATGGACTTGCCTGCGGAGTTTCATCTATTGCATGTTTCTCACTCCTTTGCATTGCGTTGATCCTCGGTGAAAGAGATGTTGAGATTTTAACCGCTGCTCTTGCTGGAGCCTGTATCGGATTTTTGCCATATAATTTAAATCCCGCAAAAATATTCATGGGTGACACCGGGTCGACATTTTTAGGGTATATACTAGCCATAATTTCAATTCAAGGTCTATTTAAGTTTTACGCTTTAGTATCATTTGCTGTTCCGTTTCTAATTTTAGGATTGCCCATATTTGACACTGCGTTTGCTATACTTCGCAGAATTGCCTCAGGCAGGTCACCTATGTCGCCCGACAGAAGTCATCTGCATCACAGGCTGATTGATATGGGATTTTCGCAGAAGCAGACAGTCGCCATAATTTATTCTGTAAGCATTGTTTGCGGTATATCCGCTGTTCTGCTTACGCAGACAGGAACGACAAAAGCGGTACTTATCGTCTGCACAGCCCTCGTTGTCTTTCTTGTTGCTGCCCGTATGTATCATGAAAACAGCAAATCCTCAGAAAAAGCTGACAATGAAAAGAATTAGGAGGCTGCTATGTCAAAACTAAAAACTCTTGTTGTGTTCGGAACAAGGCCTGAAGCAATTAAAATGGCGCCATTAGTTAAGGAATTAAAGAAAAATCGCCGCATTGAATGCGGTGTTTGCGTAACCGCTCAGCACAGAGAAATGCTTGATATGGTTCTTAACCTTTTTGATATTAAACCTGACTTCGACTTTAATATTATGACACCATCTCAGACATTAAATTCTATCGCCTCAAAAGTAATATCGCACATGCAAGACGCCGTGACTGAATTTAAGCCTGATCTTGTACTGGTTCACGGCGATACAACAACAGCAGTTACTGCGGCTCTGGCATCTTTCTATGCCGGGGCAAGGGTGGGACATGTTGAAGCAGGGCTTCGTTCATTTGATAAATATTCGCCATATCCTGAGGAACTCAACAGGCTAGTTATCAGCGACATAGCTGATATACACTTTGCCGCTACCCATGCTAATAAGGAAAATCTAAACCGTGAAAATATTCATGATAATATTTATATAACAGGCAACACCGTTATAGATGCTTTAAAGTATACAATACACCCTAATTATAAATACAAAAGCCCTGACGTTCAAAAAGCTGTTGAGCGCGCCCGTGAAAACAATATGCGCATAGTGCTTATGACTGCTCACAGAAGAGAAAATCTCGGCCAGCCTTTTGAAAATATTTTTAACGCAGTACACCGCGCCGCCGATGAATTCAAAGACGTTTTGTTCTTATATCCCGTTCATCCTAACCCTCGCGTCAAAAACACTGCAAAGCGCATATTAGGAAATGTCGAAAATGTCGTTCTCACCTCTCCAATCGATACTGACGATATGCATAATATCATGAACGATAGCTTTTTGGTGCTCACCGATTCAGGCGGTCTGCAGGAAGAAGCTCCCGCGCTTGGAAAACCGGTTCTTGTTTTAAGACATGAAACAGAACGTCCTGAGGCTGTAACTGCTGGTACAGTAAAAATATCAGGCGTTGAAGAAGAGGATGTCTATAACGACCTTGTTACTTTATTTACCGACAGTGCTGTATATGATAAAATGGCTAAAGCTGTAAACCCGTATGGAGACGGACACGCAAGCGAGAGGATAGTCCAGGCAATACTTCATAAATTTGCGGATCAGCCCGCGCCAAAGGAGTTTGGAATATAGCTTCCGATTAAGGGGGGAGGACGTTTGAAAAAAAAGCTTTCAATTTTAAAATACGTCCTGCTTGCAGCCGCACTCTGTGCGCTGGTATGGTGGGGCAGAACACATCTTGCCCCGGTTGTTCCGGAAGAAAGCGTCTCCATGCCTGAAAGCGAATTTGCAAAAAATCCCGAGTTATCTCCTCCTAAAATTACAGGTGAGGGTGTAACTCCGGAAATATCAAAAGAAAATATCAAAGCATATCTTAAAACTTATAAGACACCTAATACACTTTACTGGAATATTAAAACAACTATATATAATGGTGCAGCGTCCATTACAAATAACGCAAGATACTATAAAAAAGACGGAAGCGAACTTATAGAGATATATACCGCTAACGGAGGGCTGCAATATTCCTACTCTATTTCAGGCGGGAATGTAAAAATTTCGAATTATCTTAACGGTGAATCGTTCAGTACAGCAGCATCCGAACAGTATTCACGTTCATCTCTAATGAGAATGCCTGAATTATCATATTTTTTGAATGCTCCTGTTAAGGATATTACGGCTGCTCGATTTGAACTGATGGACAACAGGCAGATTTTATATGTGGAATATACCTCACCATCTTTCAGTCAAACCGAAAAATATTGGATTTCACTTGAATATGGCGTCGTGTTAAAATCTGAATGTTATACCGCAGGACATCTGACAATGGCGATACAAACTTCTGAGATTTCTGAAACGCTGCCCAAAAGGTATTTTAAACCCCGAAGGTCTTATAGACATTCGGGGTGATTTTTATCTGCAGCTTGCAGCAAGTTTATTGATATTCTCAAGCAAAATCTTTGGAGCGGGACGGTTGGGATCAGTTTTGGTAACCATGCCCGCGATTATTTTATCTAGGCCGTGAAGTTTGTTTTTATCAAGCTCACCGCCAAAACATTCTTTTGCAATTGCCGAATCTAGCAAATTTTGAGGAAAATTAGCTGAGAAAAACTGGTTCGCATTTTCCGTGAAACCACAGCAAATGAAAAGCCCTATTTTTTTCTTAAGAAGCAAGCCAATATTCTTATCAATAAAGTCCTTAACAGATTTTTGAATTCTCCCCATGCGTATCGAACTGCCGATAATTACAGTATCATATCCTTCAATATCGATTTTTTCTTTTCCTGCGTCTTTAACGTCAGCTGAAAGCTTTTCTGCCAAAATCTGCGCACATTTTTCCGTTGTGCCAGACTTGCTTGCATATACAATTAAAGTTTTCATAATGTCCCCCTACCCCTTTTTATCTTTGATCTTTATCCAATATTCACGTGTTATCTGCTCTAACTTATTATCGCCGTATTCATAAAAATGCGTATTCTTTAATTTATCGGGAAGATATTGCTGAGCAACATAGTGATTGTCGTAGTTATGCGGATACTTGTAACCGACCCCATGTGAAAGTTTCTCAGCTCCGGAATAATGCGAATCCTTTAAATGTGCCGGTATATCGCCCGTATTTCCGGCTTGCATCCTCGAAAGTGCAGTGTCTATTCCAATAATGGCAGAGTTTGATTTAGGGGCTGTAGCGAGCAAAATGACAGCTTCAGCCAAAGGAATCCTCGCTTCAGGAAAGCCAAGCTGTAAAGCGCTGTCCACACATGCCTTAACAATTGAAATTGCCTGCGGATATGCAAGCCCTATATCTTCAGCTGCTATAACAAGGATCCGGCGGCAAATGGACGGCAGATCCCCGGCTGCAACCAGTCTAGCTAAGTAATAAAGCCCCGCATCGGGATCTGAACCTCTGATACTTTTCTGAAAGGCACTTAATATATTATAATGGCTGTCGCCGTCTTTATCATACTTTATTGCAGACTTTTGCGTAACCAGCTTCGAATCTTCCAAACTAATAGTATGCGACTCTTTAGAAGCTGCGGCTAGGCATAAGAGTTCCACTGCTACAAGAGATTTTCTCACATCCCCGCCGCAGGAGAAAGCAATATGCTCCAAAACACCCTTTTCGATATCAAAGGTGACGCCTGTTGTATGCTCCATTTCGATGATGCCCCTGTTAATGACCATCATAATGTCACTTTCGTCAAGGGGCATAAATTCAAATACGGTAGATCTTGATAGCAGAGCCGGATAGACGTAAAAATAAGGGTTTTCGGTAGTCGATGCTATAAGCGTGATATCACCGTTTTCCATATACTCAAGGAGAGACTGCTGCTGTTTTTTGTTGAAATATTGGATCTCGTCAAGATAAACGAGCACTCCTCCCTGTGCTTCAAAAGTGCCAAGCCCGCTAATAATTGCCTTTATATCCGATGTCGAAGCGCTTGTCCCGTTAAGCTTGTATAAAGTTTTGCCGGCTGACTTTGCTATTATGTCTGCAACTGTAGTCTTGCCTATTCCGGGAGGCCCGAAAAATACCATATTGGGCACTATGCCGCTTTCGATAATGCGCTTTAGTATCCCGTTATTGCCAAGTAGATGCTTTTGTCCGACCACGTCAGACAGCGATTTTGGTCTCATTCTGTCAGCAAGAGGCTGCACGGTACTCACCCTTTCTTACATAAAAATCGGCATTTTTCTCTTTTCACAGATAATATCAAGAGGAAATTCAGGGGCTGGTTCACCGTCAACATCAGGAAGAGAACATGTCCCATTCAGTTTCTTAATAATTATATGGTCACACTGTTTAAACATCACTGCGCTATCGCCAAAATGTTTTCCAAAAACCATTTTGGTAAATACACGGATCCTTCTTAAAAAATTACACTTTTTTACTACAACAGCGTCAAGAAGTCCGTCACGAATACTTGCTTTATCCGCAAGCTTATCCAGTACAGCAACTCCACGCCCGTTGAACACAAGAAAAAATAATGCTTCAACAATTTCTCCGTTTACAGAAAGCGTTATGGGACTGAATTCTTTTAAATCTTTAATCCCCGCAAATACATAAGCAAGGCTTCCGACTTTGTTTTTTAGATTAATATCGACTTTTTGTGAAACATCTGTAAAAACCCCGGCAGAGCATACATTTATAAAATATGTTCCATTGACACACCCAAGATCCGTCATTACTACGCGGTTTTCTAAAATGACGTCCACAGCCTTCAGAATATGGTGTTTTCCTCTCATAAAACGTGAAAACCCATTTGCTGTCCCCGTTGGAAGTATGCCTAACGGCGTGACTACATCATTTTTGATCATGCAGTTTATTACACGGTTGACTGTTCCATCGCCGCCGGCAACAACTATTCCGTCATAATCCACAGGAGTTTTTGTTATAAAATCCTGCATATCGGCTTTACCATCAAGGCAAAATACCTCCAGTTCAGCTCCCGCTTTTTTAAATCTATATTCTATTCTGCTTAACCATCTAAGAATTTTTCCACGGCCTGCCTTCGGATTATAAATAAATTTAAGTTTCATCTTATTCACCGTATCCTTAGACTTATTTTATAAAAATATTATACCATGTCTAATTTATTGCGTTATAATAGATAAAAACTTAAGGAGAGAGAAAATGACACCTTTAAAGCTAAATCCTATATATAAAAACTATATATGGGGCGGTAACAGGCTAAAAACCGAATATAATAAAATCACTGATATCACCCCGCTGGCCGAAAGCTGGGAACTTGCGTGTCATAAAGATGGGGATAGTATTATTGCTAACGGCGAATTTGCCGGTCAGCCCCTCAGGGAATATCTGAAAACAGATAATTTTCCGATTCTGATAAAGCTTATTGACGCAAAGGAAAACCTTTCAGTACAGGTTCACCCAAATGATGAGTATGCATATAAACACGAAGGAGAACCAGGCAAAACAGAAATGTGGTACATCGTAGACTGCGAAGAGGATGCTTATTTATACTACGGACTAAAATATGAAGTTACAAAGGATGAATTTGAAACCCATATCAAAAACGGAACAGTCGAAGAGATATTGAATTCTGTAAAAGTAAAGCGCGGAGACGTATTTTTTATTCCGGCAGGAACGCTCCACGCAATTGGAAAAGGGATTATAATCGCTGAAATACAGGAAAACTCAAATACTACCTACAGAGTATTTGATTACGGAAGAGGACGGCAGCTTCATATTGACAAGGCGATTGACGTCACAGACTTAAAACCCGCTTCCGCCAGGCACTCTTACGCTGCAGAGTCATATGATGGCTATACCTGCGTTCTTCTATCCTCATGTGAATATTTTACGTCACATCGTTTAGATATAAAAAGCAAAGCTTCTCTCTCTGCTGATGAAGACAGTTTTCATCATCTGCTTGTACTAAGCGGTGATTTTAATATAGATGGAATAAGCGCACGCAAAGGTGACAGCATATTTATTCCGTCAGGATATGGGAACTATGTCATAGAGGGATGTGGCGAAGTAATTGTAACAACTGTATAATAATTATTATTTAATAAAAACACAATTAATACATTTAGAGGGCTTCCGAAATAGAAGCCCTCTTATTCTATTACCTTATACATGGTTTGGGCATCGTTTTTTGATATATGTTCATTTAATCCGGTAACCTCAACCTTAAGCGTTTTTTGTCCAAAACGAAGCTCGAGAATATCCCCTATTTTAACTTCATATGACGCTTTGGCAGGCTTACCATTAGCTGTGACACGTGAAGCGTCACAAGCCTCGTTAGCTACAGTTCTTCTTTTTATAATACGTGATACTTTTAAATATTTGTCTAATCTCATAAAATTATAACCGCAACTTGTGTTGGGTCCGCTTTTACGGCAAACGGATAGCCAAATTTAAAAAAAATGGTTGACGGATTCACGTCAACCATTTTAACAGTATTTTAAAACTTATGCAATGGAATCCTTTAATTTCTTACCAGCCTTGAAAACAGGAAGTTTCTTTTCAGGAATTTGGATGTCCTCTTTTGTCTGAGGATTTCTGCCTGTGCGAGCCGCTCTGACCTTAACTTCAAAAGATCCAAAACCAACAAGCTGAATCTTGTCACCTTTTTTAAGAGCCTTTTCAACAATGTCTGTAAAAGCATTAAGCGCCTTTTCAGCGTCTTTTTTAGAAATCTCGGCATCTTCAGCTATGGCAGCTATTAATTCCATCTTGTTCATAAATACCCTCCAGCATTTTAAGTAATTTTATATAATCCGTTAAACAACGAAAGTTTAACCTTTGCTTTTTTCCCAAAGCTTGTCCAACTCTTCAAGCGTCATTTCTTTCATGTCTCTGCCCTGCCCCGCCGCAAGCTTTTCAACTTTGGAGAAACGCGACACAAATTTGTCGCTTGTTTTTGTAAGTGCCTCTTCAGGTTCGACTTTAAAAAAGCGGCATACATTAACAACTGAAAACAGAAGATCGCCAAGTTCTTCTTCTATATTAGGCTGATCATTGTTTTTGATAGCCAATTCAAGTTCAGAAGTTTCCTCTTTTATTTTCTCAAGAGCGCCGCTATAATCGTCCCAGTCAAATCCCGCTTTTGACGCTTTGTGCTGAAGTTTAACAGCTCTCATTAAAGCGGGAAGGCTTTTGGCAACGCTGTTAAGAACCTCAGACTCATTTTTCTGACTTTTTTCTTTTTTCTTGATTTCGTCCCAATTTTTCAACACCTGTTCGCTTGTTTCCGCTGAAACATCACCAAAAACATGAGGATGTCGGAGTATAAGTTTTTTGCAAATCCCATCTACTACATCCCTAATTCCGAATATGCCGCTTTCCTCTTCCATCTCTGCATGAAGCAAAACCTGTAGCAATACATCTCCAAGTTCCTCTTCGAGAAGTTCAGCGTCTTTATTGTCGATTGCCTCAATAGCCTCATAAGTTTCTTCAATAAAGTTTTTGCGTATAGATTCATGCGTCTGCTGCCTGTCCCACGGACAACCGCCCGGAGCTCTCAGGATTCGCACTATTTCCTTTAGGTCGTCAAAATCGTAGTTACCGTCAAAATTAACCAAATATTTACTGATTGTTTTCATTTTATCCTATCCATCCGTATTTTGCAAGTATTTTTTTAATTTTTTCTCCTTTAGGCAGCAGCAAAATATCCTCTTCGTTCATACCCTTGAACGTTAACAATATTATAAAATAACCAGATACTGCGATTATTATACAAATTAGGGTAGAAAGTGTGGCACCTATAGCTGCAGCAATAGGATTAAAGAGCAGCGCTGCAACTCCGCATGAAACAAGAGCGGAGCCGACAGACTTTATTGTTGTCGGTATTATGGTCGGTAAACCATCAAGCGAGCGCCAGATGACAATAATATTTAATAAAGCTATTGTGCCATAGCAGAGGTTTGTACCAAAAGGAGCCCCAGAGATATTAATATTAGGTGTTCCTACAAGGATATAGTTGCAAACAAGTTTCATTGTTCCACCGATAAGCATCGTAACTACCGGAACCTTCTCTTTTCCAATCGCCTGTAGTATAGCATTTGTAATTGAGACGAGGCAAACAAAAACTACAGCCGGCCCAAGAGAAGTAAGAAGCGGGGCAGCAATTTTTACTTCTTCTGTCAGAGAAGAGTAAAGTAATGACAAAATAGGTTTTGACATCATCGCAAGTCCAAATCCTGCTGGTACTGATAGAATCATAACAACGCGTAATGCGGATTCTGCAATTCCCCTAGACTGCTTATTGACCCCAGTTGCAAATTTTTCGGCAAGAGATGGAATTACGCTGACACCCATTGGAATTATAACTGCTGTTGGCAAATTAAACATGGTACGCGCAAGGGCAGAATAGCTGCCAAACAGCAACTTTGCCCTATCCATAGCAATTCCTGCGCTACTAAGACGGTTCATAACCATACCGGTATCTATCAAGTTAGTAATGCTAAGTACGGAAGATCCAATCGTTATTGGAATCGTTATTGCAAGAAGCCTTTTCAAAAGCTTACGCCGCGGAGTTGCAACATCTGTGGTAAAAATCGATTCACGTTCCGGTTTATAATGTATACGCTTAAAAAATAAGTAGATTGCGCCGAGTGCGCCGCCGATTGTAACACCGAAAATTGCTCCTGCAGCCGCGATTGGAAGCCCGTAACCTCTCTTTAAGAGAATATACGCCAGCGCATAGCCAAAGGTAAGTTTTGCAGTTGCAGTAATAATCTGTGATATAGCTGTTGGAACCATATTTTTATGGCCCTCGAAATAACCGCGGTTCGAAGACATAATAATCTCAAAAAGAATAGCCGGAGCAACAGCAATAATACAATAAACAGCGTCGCTGTTGTCCATCAAATCTGCAAGCTGTTTAGCAAATATCAGCAGGAATCCCGATGTAACGATTGCAAACGCAAAAAATGTTCTAAAAGCGACCTGGAGTATGTGCTTGGAATCAGTATATCTCCCATGGCTGTTACTTTCAGAAACCATTCGTGAAATCGCGATCGGCAGGCCTGCCGTTGTTATAATATAAACCCAAGTATAAATGTCATACGCAACGGTAAAATAGGACATACCGACGCCATGAAGCAGGTTTGAGAGCGGTATTTTGAAAAGAGCGCCTATAATTTTAACTATGATGCCGCCCAGCATCAGAACAAGTGCGCCCTCCATGAAATTCTGTTTTTTTGCAGCCATAAATAGATTAACCCTTTCAATTACATTCTTGCTTTAATATACTTCCTAAAAACAAACATTATGAATTATACAGCAATGTTAAGTTATAATACAATTTAATTTATTATTTATTAACAATTTATTCTTTTTTGTGAGCATTTTTGATCTCGAGTAATATTTATGTAAACGCAAAAAAGCGCAAAAGAGCAATAACTCCCTTTTGCGCTTTTTGGCAGGCTGTATTAAAGCTTACTGCCGCAGCGAGAACAGAAAACCGCCTCATCGTCATTACATGCTCCGCATGTACCGCATGTCTTCTTCCCTTTGTTTTCAGCAATTCTAGCCTGAATACTTTCAATATCAGCCAGTTTCAAATCGATCTGGCCAGACATTTCATTAATTTTTGTTACATCCTGATTATCAGTTTTTGATGTTGCATATACTTCTTTTCCAAGAGACAGATACAAATCTTCAAGTGATGCCTGCGCATTTAAAAGATCAAGGTGCAGTTTCGATGCCTCTGTAAATTCTCCAACCTTTTTTCCTGCGACATCTGTTGCTTTTTTAATTTTGCAAAGCAGTTCAGTGGTAAAGCTCATTAAAACTCACTCCTTTTTAGATATGCCTTCATGTATATATGATATACCAAAAGCTTTTAAACATTCAAGTCATTATTCTTATAAAACGAAGAACCTCCGGTAAACTCCCTAAGCATGGAAATTGCAGGAACAAGCTTTCTGTCTATCTCAGGAAGCGAGGCTATTGCATTATAAAGTCTCTTAGCTTTTTCTGCATGTCGGGTATCAAAAAGCGTTTCAAGCAGTGGAAGAACGAAAGGCTTCATATGCATCGGCTCATAAGAAAATGCTGAATTTATAACGATGTCCGCTCGATCAGCGAATGGGATTATATATTCTGCCTCACCATGCCTAACATCTGCCCACATATCCCATGTTCCAATCGCATGATTACTTCTGAATTTACTGTCACGCACTGTCCGTCTAAGTAATCTTAATTCATTTTTTGCAAGAAAAAGCTTATTATCCTTCAAATAATTGCTTCTAAGTCCTACATAAAGCCTATATGAACGATCTGAGGGCAAATGATTAAGCACGAGATCGTTTAAAGCATGAATGCCCTCAACAATTGCAACTTCATTATCTAAAAGCCTTAAGGTTCTGGCGTTGTCCTCCCTGATTACTTTATCAACATGGAAATGAGGAAGCGGCGTTTCATCTCCTCTCGCAAGAGAACACAGGCAGCGTTCCAATAAGTCAAGTTCCAGTGTCTGAACGCTTTCAAAATCAGGGTTGCCCTTAGCGTTTTTCGGCACTTTCTCGCGATCCAAAAAGAAATCGTCAAGAGATATGGTATATGCTTTAATGCCTCGCTTTTCGAGCATACTCTCTATTATAAGTGCAGTTGTCGTTTTTCCGCTGCAAGACGGTCCTGACAGCATTATTATTTTGTGTTTATATAAATCACTTGATACAGCATTTACAACAGTATTTAACTGTGAAATATATGTGTTTTCAGCTTCATCAATAACGGCTTGAGGGTTTTCTAAAACAGCCCTTGATATTTTTTCGATATCGATAACGCTAATACCCTTATTTATGTCCATCGTGCACCTCTGAATCAAATCAGTCTCATTGCCTGCTTGATATTATTTTCTGCTTTTTCGAAATTATTTATATATTCATATGGATATTTATATTCAAAAAATCGTTCAATGCGGTTTTCGGGCATTTTTACGATCTTTGTGACAGCTCCGGCACCAGCCGCTAAAATCGACTGATGTTCACCCATGGTATATATGTTATATAAACCGTCATGCCCGTCTTTTGCATAACCTACATTTTCATGATTCCCTGCCGTGTTCTTCTGGCGATACAAATAATACGGATGATAATTCTCTTTTCGCAATACTTCTGATGCAAGAGATACCATCTCTCCTGTAACAGCCGCCTGTTTACTAAGCAAATCTCCTCCGTTTTCCTTTAGAAATGCCGATTTTTTAATGCTTAAAGTATGAACCGTTATATTTTCCGGGCTAAGATCCAAAATCCCCTTTAAAGTATGTGAAAAGTCTTCTATTCCTTCTCCCGGCAGTCCTGCAATAAGATCAGCATTGATAGTGTCAAATCCAACAGAACGGGCAATTTTAAATGCTGTGCGGATATCATCCGATGTATGCCTTCTGCCAATCGCTGCAAGCGTATTATCCGACATTGTCTGCGGATTTATACTTATTCTACCCGCTCCGCCGATTTTAATAGCTTCGAGTTTTTCTTTAGTGATTGTATCAGGGCGTCCGGCCTCTACGGTATATTCCTGAAGTGAAGTGAGATCAAAGCTGTCTTTTATTGTATTCATAATCCTTAAAAGCTGCTGACCAGATAAAGTTGTAGGTGTGCCACCGCCAAAATAAATTGTCAATGGGCGCATAGACCTTCCGCGAGCAGCTTCCCCCCACAGAGCAAGCTCACGGCATAAAAGATCTACATAAGGATCGATAAGTTTTTTTGCCTTCTCAATAGAATGCGATACGAACGAACAATAGCTGCATCTGCTTGGGCAAAACGGTATGGATACATATAAACTGAACATATCGGGCTTGAGTAAACCGAGCGCATTCTTTTCAAGTTTAGCCGCCTCAATGCATACTGAAGCCTTATCCTGTCTTGTAAAATAATTGTCTTGAAAAAAGTTTATTATTTCCTGATCTGTATAACCTTCCGATAATAGTCTTGATGCAACCTTAGCGGGGCGAATACCGATAAGTGTACCCCATGGCGGCGTTATATTACATAGTCGTTGCCAAGCAAGAAAGACAGACTTTCCTATAAGAACCTGGTAATCTCCATCCTCTTTCACCTTTTCATTGCACTCATATTCTGCACTCTGCGGTCCGTCATATAACAGAGTATGCGCATAAGCCATATTTTGTTCGACTTTCAATGTGCTTACAACACCGCGTCCGTCGCCTTCATCCCCCTCGAAACTGGATACAGGATAAAATAAAAGCGAAACGCTTTCTATTAAATTGCGGTAACTATGACCATTACATTCTATGCGCATTACTGCCTCATTTCAAATCTATTTAAAATACGGATTATGAGTTTTTTCGTGAGAAAGTGTTGTTGGATCACCGTGCCCAGGATATACCTTCAAATCTTCGTTTATTGAGCCAATGACTTCCTTAACAGAGTGATGAAGCGCTGTTTCGTCTCCGCCCTCAAGATCCGTTCTGCCGACATCATTTAAAAACAATGTATCTCCCGAAAATAAACAATTTTCACATTGTATGCACATCCCGCCAGGCGTGTGACCTGGTGTATGGATAAATATAAGTTTAATGTCTCCGACGAATAATGTTTCGCCACCATCAAGCAGCATATCAGCAGAAAGAGGCTTAGCTGCTGCAGTATGACGGGCATATCGCGCATTATAATCACAAACAAGCCACGGAAGATCTGCACGGTGAATCACAACCTCACCGCCATATTTCTCTTTCAGTTCTTCTATCTGTGTAACATGATCGAAATGACCGTGAGTAGCGATTATATATTTGATTTTGAGCTCTGGATGCTTGTCCAGAAAATTGTATATTTCACGATTTCTTATCGCCGGATCGATAACAGCGCAATCATTAGATTTCTCATCAATTATTATATATGTGTTTGTCGAAATCGGGCCGGAAACCATTGATACGAGTTTCAAATTTAGTCTCCCTTTCTCCAGTCATTTGTGTCAAAAATTATAGTAACAGGGCCGTCATTAACAAGCTCAACCTTCATATCAGCTCTGAACTTGCCGCTCAAAACATGTTTAACCCCGTTTTCCTTGAGCTTTTCTATATATAAATTATAATAAGTCTCAGCCTTTTCCGGTAACGCAGCTGACGTAAAACCAGGTCTGTTTCCGCTTTTAGCATCGGTGCAAAGCGTAAATTGCGATACGACGAGTATTTCTCCGTCAACATCAATAATACTTTGATTCATCTTACCATCTTCGTCTGAGAAAATTCTAAGACGTGACGTTTTAGACGCCAACGTCAAAATATCCTTTTCCGTGTCGTCCCTCATGACTCCGAGAAGTATGAGATACCCCTTGCCAATGGATGAAATAATGTTCCCTTCTACGGTTACAGACGCATTCAAAACACGCTGAATCACAGCTTTCAATCAGCTCACCCCCCTTTTTATATTTAGGACGCCGCTGATTGCTAATAATTTCGATATAATATGATCAAGATGATCAGTGTCCGCAACATCAATTGTTAAAAATATATCAGTATAGCTTCCGCTGCCTTCTTTTGCGTTCACCGCATGGATAAATACCTTCATTGTGGCAAGCGTTGTGGATATGTCTGCCAAAAGTCCATACCTTTGAACACATGACAGCTGTAAAGAAGCTTTAAACGATGTATTTTTAGAATTTGCCCAATGGCATTTAAGCCAGCGATCGCTTTCTTCGTTCTGCATGCCGTTTACTGCATTACTGCAATCCGTTCTGTGAATAGAAACCCCATAGCCTTTTGTAATAAAGCCAACAATAGGATCGCCTGGAAGCGGATTGCAGCATTTTGCGTATTTTATCAGGCAGTTATCAATACCTTCAACAATAACAGCGGATGCATCTTTCCTGTTCTGGCGGGTCTCTTTCTCTGTGTTTAAGTTTGCAAGGATCTGTTCATCAGTCTTTTTAACACTTAATAGTTTCTGATATTCGTCACGGAAACGAGGCATGATCCTTGTAAGCGCGATACCCCCATAACCAATTGTTGCAAAAAGCTCTTCAACTCCTGTGATGCCAACTCGTTTTGCTATCTGAAGCAATATTTCGTCGCGCTGTTTTTGCGCAATTGTAATGCCGCTTGCTTTAAGCTCACGTTCGAAATCTTCGGTTCCTTTTTCTATATTTTCTTCGCGTCGTTCACGTTTAAACCATGTTTTAATTTTACTTTTTGCCTCTGCGGTTTTTGCAAACGAAAGCCAGTCACGATTAGGTCCTTTGCCGGCATTAGTAGTAATTATTTCTACAATATCACCGTTTTTTGGCTGATATTCAAGAGGCATCATTTTGCCGTTAACCTTGCAGCCCACCATTTTATTACCAACTTCGCTGTGGATTGCATATGCAAAATCTATTACTGTTGCACCAGCCGGCAGATTGACAAGATCTCCCTTCGGCGTGAAAACAAAAATCTCATCCGCGAAGAAATCGATTTTAAATGCACGCATAAAGTCGTCCGGGTCAACTGAAGCAGTCTGCATCTCCAAAAGCTTGCGCACCCACTCAAGCTTGCCCTCACTGCCATCCTGTTTTTGAATGTTATTCTTATACTTCCAGTGCGCGGCAATACCGAACTCAGCCGTACGGTGCATGTCCCATGTTCTAATCTGGAGTTCAAACGGAATGCCTTCCTTACCTATAACCGTTGTATGGAGTGACTGATACATATTAGGTTTTGGCATCGAAATATAGTCTTTAAAACGGCCTGGAATAGGCTTATACATGTCATGTATAATCCCGAGCGCATTATAACACTCTGTAATTGTTTCAACTATAAGACGAACTGCATACAAATCGTATATTTCATCTATTGTTTTATTCTGCCGGTACATTTTTCTGTATATGCTGTAAACATGCTTGATACGCCCGCTTATCTGAACACTTGAGCCCATTTCCTCAAAATGTTGCTTGATTCGATCCATCGTATTTTCAAGAAAAGCCTTGCGTTCGTTTTCTTTAATTTTAAGGCCTTCCTCAATTTCAGCATATCCGATCGGATCAAGGAATCGCAAAGCCAAGTCTTCCAGTTCGATTTTTAAGCGCTGCATACCTAGTCTATGTGCAAGGGGAGCATAGACCTCCATTGTTTCAAGTGCTTTTTGCCGTCTTTTATCCTCGCTGACGAACTGAAGCGTCCGCATATTATGAAGCCTGTCAGATAATTTTATAATAATAACCCTTGCATCTTTTGCAGTTGCAAGGAACATCTTTCTAAGATTCTCTACCTGCTCTTCTTCCTTGCTTGTATAAGGAATACGTCCAAGCTTTGTAACCCCATTGACAAGCTCAGCTATGTCAGGACCAAATTCTTTTTTGACATCATCAATGGTTAATTCTGTGTCTTCTACGGTGTCATGCAAAAGGCCGGCACAGACGCTGTCTGTGTCGAGTCCCAAAGTGATAAGTATAATTGCCGCTTCAACAGGATGCGAAATGTAATCTTCACCTGAAGAACGTTTCTGCCCCTCATGCACAGATTCAGCAATATTATATGCTTTAGTGATTTTTTCAATATCATAACTCTGGCCACTTTGTATGACAGCGTTTTTTAATTTATCATAATATTGACCCATCGATACTCCCTCACATAATTTCCGACTATCTTCCTGCCCGCATCTTCTTTAATCCTATCAAAATAGTTGAATTATTTAAATTTTTCTTATCTACCGTTGGCAAGATTGAAAGTCTATAAAGCACCTGACCCTGTTCCTCTATCTTTTCCGACTGAATCAATCCCATTTCACAAAAAACGTCGATACAAATTTTTAGTTTGCAAATATTAAAAGTGTCTTCAGTAGTATATGCTATCCTTCTTGCCATTGCTTCAAGTGTTCTTGGTTCTTTATTGCGTCTTATGTAACGGTGAACAGAAAGAAAATCTTCCCGGTCAGGTAAAATATCTGCAAGATCTTTTTGATCGATGGGAAGGTGATTTTCATAGCATTTCAAAAGATCAAAATATTTTTCAAGTATTAAACGTTCCTCTTCGCAAAGCTTTATGTCCCTTACTGTAACCTGGGGTGTAGTCTCTCCCCGATATACATTGGTATCAAGATTAAATACGATGTCTACCCTGTCCCCGACAAAAAAAGGAAACGACGATGCAGGTGTTCCAAAGCAGAAGGCGTTTACGTTTAAATTATCATGTGAAAGTGTAAGCCGTGTATGCTTATCGTTTGAAAGCGGCATAACTTCACTAATCTTTACTCCCTTTACTAAAAAAATAGGAGTTGGATTTTCAGTTCCATACGGCTCTAACAGTGATATTTCTTTGATCGTTTTTAAACTTATATCCGAAAATAAGACTTCGCAGTCGACATCTATACAAGGTGTAAGATCCTGTTGGGTTATAGTTTTATTTACATACTCAGTTAAGGCCTTTTTAAAAGGATCTATATTTTCACGGCGTATAGAGAAGCCAGCAGCAGACGCGTGCCCGCCGAACTTTTCAAAATAATTACGCTGAAGTTCAAGCGCGCCGTAGATATTGAACGGCGATTTACTGCTGCGGCAAGACCCTTTGCCCATTTCTCCGTCAAATGTGATCAGAATGGCAGGCAGCCCGTATCGTTCGTTAATACGCGATGCTGCGATCCCGATAATGCCATGATGCCATGTTTCTCCAACTAGAATTATTATCTTATTTTTTAGAATAGCTTCATCCTGCTGCAACTGCTTATATGCTTCAGCAAGCAGCTTATTCTCTTCTTCTTGTCGAAGAACATTTGCACTACAAAGTACCTGTGCCGCCTGCATTGCGGACTCGGTAGAATCAGCAAGAAGCAGTTCCACAGCCTGACGGGCACACCCTACCCTGCCTACTGCATTTATTCTTGGCGCTATTGAATAGCTTATAACAGACGTTGTTACCTTCTTTTTTTCTATGCCTGCAAGTGAAATGAGTGCTTTCAGTCCAAGATTTTTAGTATGCTCAAGCCTTTTCAGCCCCAGTGATACAAGTATGCGGTTTTCGCCATTTAAAGGCATTACATCAGCGGTAGTACCTAGAGCGGTCAACTCAGAATACTCTTCTACTATTTCAAAAAGCTTATCTCTGCCTGCCAGTGCGCATAAAAGTTTAAAAACAACGCCAACACCTGCGAGATGTTTAAATGGATATTCACTGTCAGGCCTTTTGGGATCGATAACCGCAACAGCCTGCGGCATTTCTCCCGTACACTCATGGTGGTCAGTAATTATCACATCCATGCCGAGAGATGCGGCATAGCGCATTTCCTCGACTGCCGTAATACCGGAATCAACAGTAATCAGCAGTGTACACCCCGTCTTAGCTATCATTTCAACAGCACTGCTGTTAACGCCATACCCTTCTTCAACCCGATCCGGTATGTAGTATGATACTCTTCCGCCATTTGCCTTTAAATACTGAAAAAGAATAGTTGTTGACGTCACCCCGTCAACATCGTAGTCACCGTAAATTGTTATAAGCTCATTATCGCTTAGAGCTTTACTAATCCTATTTACGGTCTTATCCATGTCAGGAAGTAAAAATGGATCATACAGCTGATCAATAGACTTACTTAAAAAGTCCTTTGCTGCGCTCACTGTATCAAAGCCTCTGTTTATTAAAAGTCTGGCAATTATAGGAGATACCGCAAGTGCAGAGCAAAGCTGATGAACACATTCATCGCCTTGCTTTCTGATTATCCAATTTTTCTCTTTCATCAAACTCCCCTCACAATATACATTACTTATAAATAATTATTATATCAGTAATGCTATGTTTTAGCAACCATTTTAATCCTTATAGGATCAGGGTAAAGTTTTTCTACTTTTACCTGTATTTCTCCGCATTTTGAATTTATAAGTATAATCAATTAAGCTTATGCATATTAATTTGAGAGGTGCCAGAGGGGTGATAAAATGGTTTTGATAGAGAAAATTTCAGATACGCTGAATGCTGCCCTTTGGGGACCTTTTATGCTGGCTGTAATTTTTGCAGTAAGCTTATATTTTACTGTTGGCTGCAATTTTTTTCAGTTTCACATTTGGTTTGTAATCAAAAATACGATCGGCACATTATTCAAAACAAAAAATAAAAATAGTATATCACCGTTTTCTGCACTAACTACAGCTCTTTCAGGCTCTGTCGGCATAGGAAATATTGTTGGCGTCACAACTGCCATTTCGTTAGGCGGAGCGGGCGCAATTTTTTGGATGTGGGTCAGCGCAGTATTGGGAATGATCGTAAAGTATGCTGAAATAGTGCTTGCCATGCTATACAGATTCAAGGACAAAGACGGAAATTACAAAGGCGGTGCAGTTTATTATATTAAAAATGGCGTTGGTATAAAACCTTTGGCATATTTCTATGCCGTCATGGGGCTTCTTGTATCATTTGGAATGGGGAATATGGTACAGGCGAACGCAATGGCATGCGCCGCAAAAACATCTTTTAAGATCCCGCAGGCTGTTACAGGCATTGTGTTTGCCATTATAATTGCAGTAATAATGTCAGGCGGAATAAAACGTATCTTTTCAATAACTTCTTTTATTATTCCGGTAATGTCATTTCTTTTTATTGCAGCATCGCTTGCAGTTATATTATTTAACCTGCCGGCACTCCCGAAAGTAATATACGAAATATTTCGCAGTGCCTTTGATATTCATTCAATAGCTGGCGGTGCGGCTGGAGCCGGCATGTATCAGGCCATAAAACTAGGGTGTGCAAGGGGTATCTTTTCAAACGAAGCTGGACTTGGAACATCTTCTCCTTCACACGCAGCGTCACCCGAGAAAAGCGCCGTTAAACAAGGTCTGTGGGGTATGATGGAGGTATTTATAGATACTATCGTACTATGTTCATTTACCGCATTTTCCGTTTTATGCAGCGGTGCTGATAAAAAAGATCTTAATGGTGTCGACACCGCTATTTATGCCTATCGCTCAGTCCTAGGGCCATTCGGAGAGTATTTTATAACTTTTTCCCTGATAGTATTTGCTTTCTCAACTATCATTGCCTGGAGCTTTTACGGGGAAAGTTACTGGCACTTTTTATTTGGATCTTCGAAAATCGTTTACTATAGAATATTTTTTGGAGTTTTCCTTATGATCGGCTCAGTTTTCGGACTTAATTTGGTTTGGAAACTTAGCGATGCTTTTAATGGACTAATCATTATTCCAAACCTGATAGGTATTTTGGCGCTTTCCGGTGAAGTTGTTAATGAAACAAAACATTACTTTAAAATGAACATACACTAAAAAAACCGCCGCCACTTAGCCGAAGGTTCAGACTGTCGAAAAATTACACGCACCGCACTATCGTAGAATATCATTGATTTACACAAACTGGCGTCGTTTTTCAAGCGGCGTCAGTTTTGTTTTCAGTTGAATTCGTTCATGATTGTAAAAAAAGATAAAGTCATCAATAATCTGTCGTGCTTCAGCAAATGTCTTAGGCTTATTTCTGTAAATGCACTCGGTTTTAAGGATACCAAAGAAATTTTCAGCCATAGCATTGTCATAACAGTTTCCGCGTCTTGACATTGATGGTGTAATGCCGTATTCTTTGGTTAGGTTAAAATACCCGTTCGAAGTGTATTGAAACCCTTGGTCACTGTGGAGCTGTAACTCTGCGGTGACCGATTCTTTTTCTTTGGCTACTTTGATTGTAAGCACAAGATTAATCGTTTGCTCCGTGCCTGTTTTGTGAGCGACGATGCTGTTATCGTAAAGATCAC